>CAZFII010000087.1:0-5841 GCA_964518925.1 uncultured archaeon | reverse complement strand
ACCTAAAGTCAAAGTTGCTATTAGCCAGAATATAGCGTCCATAATACCTAATTGGGAAGATTTAAACGAGGAATATCTGTATTATTCCATTCAGCAATATTCATTTCAGTTTTACATGGCGAAAGTGATTACTTTGAAACATTTAGATTTAAAAATGGTCAAAAAATTCAAAATCCCACTTCCACCACTCGAAGAACAGAAGAAAATAGCACACGTCTTAAGAACGATAGACAATGCTATCGAAATAGTTGATAAAGTAATCGAGAAGCTTGAAAGGATTAAAAAAGCAACGATGGAACAGCTTTTGACCAAGGGAATCGTTCTCGGATTTATGTTTGACACAAACATCTTCGATAAAATACTCGACGGTGAAATTGAATTACCTCAGAACTTGAATTATTACGCTACCCATATACAATATGATGAAATCTGTAAAATACCGGACAGAAAAAGAGAAAGAAGAGAAAAGTTGCTTAAAGTATTTAATAAAGTTCCAAAGGAGGTTATTCCTACTGAAGGTTTTGTTGTTGGAGTTTCCAGACTCGGCATGGCTAAGCTTGGAAGCGATGCGGATGGCGAATTATACAATCGAATGTTAAAGAGGCTCAAGGAATTAGACGAAAAGTCAGGAAAGCAAAAGCGACTTGAAAATCAGGCGAGAGATATCCTAATAGCATTAACATCTATTAAGAATCGCTTAGTCTTGGTAACCGAAGATAGAAATCTAAAGAAAGTTGTGGAAGAGTTCGGTGGTTGTGCTATAACTTTTGAGCAGTTTATAAGAAGAGAATACAGAGAATTTAAGGATACTGAGATCGGCAAGATTCCGAAGGATTGGGAGGTTGTTAGGCTTGGTGACTTTGTGAAAGTTCAAGGTGGATTTGCGTTTAAAAGTACTGATTATGTTGAATCTGGTGTGCCTTTAATAAGAATATCCAACGTTTCTCATGGATACATTGAACTTAAAGACTTAGTATATCTTCCCACAGAGTATCTTGAAAAGTATAATGAATTTTCACTTAAAGAGGGGGACATTATAATTGTCTTAACTCGTCCAATTATTGAGGGTGGGATTAAAGCAGCTAAACTCAAGAAAGAGCATGTCCCAGCACTACTTAATCAGAGAGTTGGAAGGTTTATAATAAAAAATGATGGTATATTACCTGACTTCCTATACTATCTAGTATTTTCTGATTTATTCATCAATCAAGTGAAGAAAGGTTTAGTAGCAATGAATCAACCAAATATAAGTCCTTATCAAATTGAAAAATTCAAAATCCCACTTCCACCACTCGAAGAACAAAAACAAATCGCTAAAATCCTCAAAACCATAGATGAAGCCATAGAACTCAAAAAGAAGAAGAAAGAAAAGCTTGAAAGGATGAAGAAAGCAGTAATGAACAAACTTCTAACAGGACAGATAAGAATAAAATGAGTGGAAACTCTCATATATTTTTCCCACTAAATGTTTTAAAGGTGGGAAATATGCTCGCAAAGATCGACTCAAAGGGAAGGCTCTACATCCCCAAAAAGATTAGGGAAAAACTTGGCAACGAGG
This sequence comes from uncultured archaeon, assembly GCA_964518925.1. Taxonomy (GTDB): domain Archaea; phylum Halobacteriota; class Archaeoglobi; order Archaeoglobales; family Archaeoglobaceae; genus CAYWXE01. The sequence goes on along the minus strand of CAZFII010000087.1, from coordinate 4,283 downwards.
TTTATCTCGTCGAAATGGATGACGGACTCATCATCATTCCAAAACCTAAAGATCCCTTAAAGGAACTCGAAGAGATCGGTAAATCTCTGCCGGATAAACCGATCGAAGAACTCAGAAAGGAGATCTTAAAGCAGGCGATAGAAGAGATTGAATGATCTATGCAGATACCGATTTCTTTTTAGCTTTGCTAAAGCCTAAGGATTGGCTGAAAGAAAAGGCTAAAGCAATCCTCAATAAATACAAAGGTCAGATAACTACTTCAGAAGTTACGTTCATCGAGCTGATGCTCTTGGCTAAACGCTACAACCTCGATCCAGTTAAAATAACCACCAATGTCATGGCGATTTGCAACATTGACGATGAAAAGTTACTAAAGGCTTCAATCTATATCAGAGACTACAACGTCAATGTCTTTGACGCTTTTCACGCAGTCCATTGCGATGGAACTATAATTAGCTCTGATTCTGTTTTTGATAAGCTCGGAATTAAGAGGATCAAGCTTGAGGAGTAGATAAATATGCTCATCCCAGAGGATGCAGTTCACGAAGAAATAAAGAGGAAACTTGAAGAGATAGATTGGATAAACGGTAATGAGGAGTTTGGCATCAAAGAGAAAGCTACAATTGATTACATCCTCTGGGATGTGCTGAAGGAAAGAATCCAAGAGATAAACAAATCCTTATTTTTGAGCCTAACTGAAGAGCAGGAGGAGAAAGCGTTCGAAATAATAAAATCCGAGCTTGAAATAGCTGATGAGGTTAGAATGCTCGAATATCTAAAACATGGGATTACGATAAACGTTAGAGGAAGAAACGACAGGATAATTCTGATCGACTACGAAAATCCTGAAAACAATGTATTTTTCTATCTGCACGAGGCAAGATTTAGCGGATTCCCTCAAAATGTAGAGCCTGACTTCATGCTTTTCGTGAACGGTATCCCCGTTGCCATAATCGAGGCTAAACCTACTGATGTAGTTGGAAGTGAAAACGAAGCTCTAAATCAGATAAGACGATACGAAATTTACTCTCCCGAGTTGTTCCGTTTCGTTCAGTTGGCTGTAGCTTACGGCAACAGAAAACTTTACACTCCTACTTATCCAAACTTTGAGAGAACCGAAAGACACACTCCAGCCTTTTCTTGGAAGGTGAACGGGAGAGATGAGATTTTTGACCTACTAACTCCCAGTCGATTTCTCGAAGTACTTCGCTACTTTACGTTCTTCTTCAAGAAGCAAGAGAAGGGGGCTAAGAGGATAAAGGTAATAGCACGCTGGAATCAATACAGAGCGGTTAAGAGAATAATCGAAAGGATAGAGAATTACATCAATGGAAGAGATTGCAAGAACAAGGGTTTAATCTGGCACTGGCAGGGTAGCGGGAAGACGTTCATAATGTTCTTCGTTGCGAACTATTTCCTGACGAATCACAAGGACAAAGCTCCGGTAGTTTTCTTCGTAGTAGATAGGGAAAACTTGGAAACTCAGCATGCTGGCGTGTTTAAGTCCGTTGAGGATGTTGAATTTACTTCTTACTTTAAAGTCATCAGAAATATCGATGAACTGAAAGAGAAAGTGAGTGAGATAATCAAGAGTTTGGAAACTGGAAATGTTATTCCTACGGCTTATACATCACGACGATCCAAAAATTCCAGCTAAAGAAGTTCCAAGATTTCGTTGAAGAAGTCAATGGTCGTATCGTGCCTAAGAAGGTAGTAGACAAGAAGGAAGTTCTCTTTCTCATAGACGAAGCCCATAGAACACAATACGGAAAGCTTGCAAGTGTGATGAAGACTATATTTCCAAATGCCATGTTTTTCGGCTTCACGGGAACACCTATCTTCAAGAAATATAAGAACACATTTCAAGAATTTGCGCATCCAGAAGATGGTGAATACTATTTGGATGTATACTTCATACGTGAATCTACTGAGGATGGTTTCACGATACCAATCGTTCATGAGGTTGTAGAGGAAAAGGGAATAACGCTAACGTTGGATGAGGAAAGTATAAAAGCGTTCATAGATGCCTACGCAAAGTATGATCCAGAGGATGTTGAAGCATTCATTCAAGGACGAAGAAAATCGCTAAAGCTGAGTTCTAAAGAATTAACAGAGAAACTTAAAAAGGCTAAAGTATTTTTGGAGAGTGAAGAGAGAATTCAGAAGTTTGCAGACTACATAGCTCAGCGTATCTACGAAGACACCGCTGGATTTACATTCAAGGCGATGGTTGTAGCCGTCAATAGATTGGCTTGCGTTAAATTTAAGAAAGCCCTCGATAAAGCCTTTAAGTCATTCTTCTGCTCCAAAGCTGAAGAACTTGAAAGGCTTGGTCAAAAAGAAAAGGCTAAGGCTTTCAGAGAGCTGTGTGAGAATGCTGAGAAATTGAGCGAAATCGTGATGACTTACGGTCACAACGATCCGCATGAGATAGAGGAGTATAAGAGGATTCTCAAGGAGCGTTTTCCTAAAAAGGATCTCAGGTCTATTATCAACAAATTCGTAGACGATTTTGTCGAGCAAGAGTATCCAAAAGTTCTGATAGTTACGGACATGCTGTTAACGGGCTTCGATGCTCCTATACTTCGAGTGATGTACCTTGACAAGCCACTCTTCGAACATCGACTACTTCAAGCTGTTGCTAGGGTAAACAGACCTTACGAGGGTAAAAAGGATGGATTGGTTGTGGATAGCATAGGTCTTTTGAAAGCCCTCTTGAGAGTCATAAACCTATACGAGATGATTGCAACATACGATGATAGTATAATAGCGGATTTCAAGCGTTACTTCGCTAAAAGTGTTGAAGAAAAAGTAAGAGAATTTGAGGAAAGCTTAGAGTTAACTAAAAAGGAGTTAAAAGAGCTTGGAATTTCTGTAAATCTGATCTTAGAGCTTCAGAGCGCTAACAGAACAGGAGAGCTGAGCAAGGAACTAAATAGGGTTATAAACGTAATCGGCGAACTCGCACTAAAATACAAGGCACACGACAGAGATGCAGTAAAGCTCTTCAACGATATATACGATCTCATCCAGCTTTACCGTTCTCTTGGCTCTCATCCTGCAAGGCTTAAGTATTTAAAGGAGATGGAGATCATCGGCTGGATATACTCGAATTTCTCAAAGCTATTAGGTAAAGGAAGGAGAAGAAGTAAGTTCTGGGAGGAACTACTCAAGTTCATACATCAGAATATGAATGTCGAGCCGTTTCAGAAGGTTATAAGGGTCAAAATTGATCCCAGCTTAATCAGTGAAAGTATCGGCTTTGAAGTTGCAACACACTTCTACAAAATTTACTACGAAGCTGATGAGAACGCACATAATCCAATCTACAAAGCTATACTTGAGAGACTTAACAAACTGTTAAAGGAGTGGCTAAACAGAAACATAGACTTAAAGACTTTCAAGCAGGAACTTGAATCTCTAGAAAGAGAACTTGAAAAGTATAAGAAAGCCATCTCTGGAAAGAGTAGAGAGGAGAAAATCATAGAGTCTATACGATTTTACATCAACAAACATTTGGATGCTCAAATAAACAACTTCGAAAATCTGAAACGAGAACTTAGGCGAGTAAGAAGGGTAACACCCAGACTTAAAAAGAGATTAGCTGAAGCGCTCTTCTTGGACTTGACTATGTCTTTAGATAGAGATCGAACAGTTATTTCTGATATTGTGGATTTCCTTGTTGAAACATACATCATACCTGAGGTGATGAGATTTGAAAAGTCTGGAGATGGTGCTTCAGGAAGTGCGTGATCTTCTTCAACTTGAAGAAAGCGTAACAGTAAGAATTAAACCCCTTAAAAGCACTCTTGCAAGGTTATCTCTTACTAAGCGTGTGCTGACATTGGATCCTTTAGTTCTCAATCTGAGTGAGGACTTGATCTTCTATATTTTAACTCACGAACTTGCTCACTTAAAGGCCAATACACTCTATCACACGCCATCCTTCTGGAGGGAGGTCGGAAAAGTATACGACTTAGAAGATATTAAGACTATTGAGGAAAGAATATTCAAAGTGCTAGAATCACAAAAGTAAAAAAGAATCAAGAAAATTCTGAAATAGCTACACAAATTTACGTGCTCGAAGTATCGGAAAGTATTTAATAACTGATCAAAATCAAACTTACATGCTCCCTCCAAAATCAGATTTCTCGGAATGGTTCCATGAGATCATCCAGCAGGCTCAGATAATGGATATCAGATACCCAGTTAAGGGATTATACGTGTGGCTTCCTTTCGGATTCAAGCTTCGGAACTTAGTCTACAAAAAGCTAAGGGAGATA
>CAZFII010000086.1:0-5851 GCA_964518925.1 uncultured archaeon | reverse complement strand
GTTATTTTAAAGAAAGTTAATGAATAATCACAATAGTGTTAAATGTAGCGTATTCGAAGAATCGTAATTGCTACTACATTTATCATAGTCGTTATTTTTTCACAAAGAATTCGTTTCATCTTATGTTGCCATAGATGTGCATAGATTGCAGTGTTAGTTTTTATATTCGAGGAACAGAGAAAGAAAAGTATGAAATCCGTGGAGATATTCGATAAGCTCTGGGAGAGATACGATTCATGGTACGAAAGAAATAAAGATATTTTTATAAAAGAAATAAATTTCATCAGAAAACATCTAGGAGAATTTAAACTCGGATTAGAAGTAGGAGTTGGGACGGGTAGATTTGCCAAAGAACTTGGGATAAGATATGGAATTGATTTGTCTATATCTATGCTTAAATTGGCAAAATCGAGAGGAATAGAAGTTGTAAAAGCAAATGCAGAGCTAATACCGTTTAAACGAGTTTTCGATTTAATTCTATATGCATTTACTCTCTGCTTTCTTGAAGATCCAATTAAATCCCTGAAATCTGCTAGAGATGTATTAATCGAAGGTGGTAAAGTCGTTATATGTACTGTTCCGAAGGATTCAAAGCTTGCTGAGGAGTATATGAATCGAAGGGATAATCCGTTTTATTCAAATGCAAGATTTTACACAACATCAGAAGTAGTCAAGATGCTTGAAGATTCCGGCTTCAAAGTGATAAAGATAGATTTCGAAGATATCAAATACGGAAGAGATCTACTTGTTGTTGTAGCTGTGGGTAGAAAGGACGTGTTAACTTAGTGCGAAAAGCATAAATATTCAATATTTAAAGCTTGTGTCCTTAAGTTAACACATCCACTTGAAAAATAAAAATTTATATATATTGAATTTTAAATTTTCGCACGTAAACATCATTCAAAAAGTAGATATAGCAATTATTTCAAGTTTAATTGCTTATGATTCAAAAGATCCTTGCGATGCAAAAAGCGTTCAAACTTGTAAAAGAAAGGCAGAAAAAAAACATTCATAAAATTCCAGACCTTGAAGATAGACTTAAAAGACTGAGATCTATAAGAGAAAAGAGCGTTGGAAACAAAGATTTAATGAAGGAAAGTATTGAAAATCTAATTCAGAACGGTTTTGATGTTAGATTTGCCAAGTCTGCAAGAGATGCCGTAGATATAGTGTTAAACGAAATAAATGACAGTATTGTAGTCAAATCAAAGTCAAACGTTTCAAGAGAGATAAAACTCGTTGAAGAATTAGAGAAAAGAGGAATAAAAGTTATTGAAACGGATATCGGAGATAGATTAATTCAGTTGTTAGATGAAACTCCTTCACATCCAACCGGGCCTGCATCACATCTGCCAGTAGATTTAATCCTAAATGAATTCAACAAGAGGCACAGATTGAATTTGAAAAGTATTGATGACCTTGTGGAATTTTTATTAAGAGATATTAAAAGTAAAGTTCAATGTGCGAGGATTGGTATTACTGGAGTTAACGCTATTTGTTCTGAAGGTGCTTTACTGATTTTACACAACGAGGGAAACGTATTCGAAGTAATTACAAGACCTGAGAAGTGGATAGCAATTGCATCAATAGACAAGTTTTATCCAAGTATAGAAGATGCTATAAACGCTGCAAAGATTCAAACGTTTTTTGCTACTGGTGAAGTATTACCGTCCTTTATAGAAGTTATAGGTGGTGTTAGCAAAACCGCTGATATAGAGAAAAAACTGTACAAGGGTATTCACAATCCAAAGGAGATAATTCTAATAGTTTTAGATAACAAGAGAACGTACTTAATTGAAAATGGATTTAAGGAGTTGTTTTATTGCATAGGCTGTGGTAACTGTGTTTTGAACTGTCCAGTCCACAACGTTTTTGGTGAAAGATTTAAAGGTGGAAGATTTTCCCTCTTTTCAGCTATTTATGAAAGTGAAGATTTGAGCTTATGTTTGACATGCGGAAGATGCAAGAAAAACTGTCCACTAAGCATAAACATACCAGCAATGATAAAAAGGGTTAGGAAGGGTAGCGAGATATACAATATCTTAGTTTCACATATCAAGTGGTTGTTACAATCTGCATACATCAACGTTATGCGGTACATCGTTAGTAATAGACTTTAAAAAGTTCGGCAAACCGAAAAATTAATATGATATTATTTAAAGCTAAAAATATGCTTAAGGTTGGAATTATTAGATGTGCGTTAGTTGCAGAGATATGCCCTGCAACGAGTTGCATAAAAGCTGTCAAGGAGAGTAAAGGAGCATTTAAGGATTTAGAATGCGAACTGATTGGCTTTATGACTTGTGGTGGATGTCCCGGCTTAAAAGTTTCAGCAAATGTGAGAACTCTGCTCAATAGAGGGGCAGAAGTTATAGCATTGTCTTCTTGCATGACAAGAGGTTATCCCGTTGGATCGAAAGCCTTTACATGTCCACATTTCGAGGACATAAAGAAAGCTGTTGAGTCTGTTTTGAAAAAAGATGCTCCCGAAGTAAAGCTACTCGAATGGACACATTGAAATGTATGCCAAATTTAAAGGAAATGGAATCGAAGTGTTAATACCATTTGAGTGTGAAATGTGTGGAAAGTGTTGTGAAGTCCTTAGTCAGTGTGTATACATACCAAAAGAGAAAAAATTGATTCTTGAAAACGAAATAATCGTTTCAGAAGATGTAATAGAGCGAATACACATCGATTCAAACAATCCCATATTAATCAAACCATGCCCATTCTATAAAAATGGAAGATGTACGATATATCCCAATCGTCCTAAGAGTTGCAGAGAGTTTCCGCTAACGAAAGAATTGGATATGGGTATTGGCTGCCCAGCGTTAAAAAAGGTGTTCAAAATCGCTAAAGAAATCGAAAACAAAATCGGGAAACTAAAATTTGAGGGAAAGGTTTAATTAGTCAGTACGTTAAATATTTTATGGTGGGCTAGGCCGGGGGGCTCGGCGTCCCCTGTAACCCGAAACCGTCGATATGCGGGGGCCGAAGCCGAGGGAAGGCCCGTCAAGCGGAAACTGCGGTTTAACTCGGTTTCGCAGAATCCCCGTCCCGAAGGGTCGGCGGTCGCGGGTAGGCTTTCCGGAGGGAAGGTCGCCCGCGTTTGCCGGGGGGACCGGCCTAGGCCCGGAAGGGAGCAGGCTTACCCCGGACGTCCGACGCTTTCGGGGGTTCGGGGAGGAGAGACCGAGTTAAACCGCAGTTCCGTAAGGCGGGTCGACCCGAGGCGTGCCCACCTATAAAAATTTTGAAGCAAACGTACTTGGCTTCACTTTACATTCATTTACAAAGCTACAGAAGTTGCAGTATCTGCATTCCCTTCTCTCTGGAACAAACCCATTTTTTATCATTTTTACTCTTTCTATTAGTTTTAAAGCCTTTCTTCTCAAACTTATATTGGAATCAACCTTTCTCAATTCACCAGAATATGCATAGTAAATCAGTCCACTTTTGTAATCAGATATAACGCTTAAAACTGCTATTTTCATTAAATCCCTAAACCAAACACCCTCCTTAGGTGCTTTAAGTGATACAAGCACTGGATAAGTTTTCTTTCTAAATTCTACTATTTCATCGATTACTGCAACTACATCCAATCTATCCGATTTTATCGTAACATCCCAATCAATTGGTTTGAAATCGTGCAACAAGTCGCTGAATACGAACTTACTTGCTGCGGAGTTAAACACATCTAAGTCAAAGTTTTCGTTTATAGTCATAGCCCTTTTTCTTGCCCATTCTAAATCAAAACCTCTCCTCAAGCTCAGATAGATCTCTCTGACAGCATGAGATTCTGTAAAATTTTTTTCACCGAATTTAATCCTAAAATAGCAAAGCCTGGGACAGATCGTGTAACTCACTATTTGACTTAAGCTGATCATGATTTTAATAACGAACTTCAAACATTAACTTTTCGATTCTACAAGTTTTCTTGCCACTTCCTCAACCCTTTCAAGAACTTTACTCTCATCAACGTTCAAAACTTCTCCATTTTCTACAACGAGTTTTCCATCTACAAATACATGCAAAACTTCACAACCTTTGCTGGCATATACTATGCTGTTTTCTGGACTGTACATTGGATAGTAACTTTCAGATCTCCTAATTACAATTAAATCTGCAAGATAACCCTCTTTAAGCTTACCACCTTTAAGCTTGTACGCCTTGTATCCATTTTCGGTAGCCATTTTCAAAGTATTTACATTTTTCCCCCTTAGAAGCTGTAATAGTGATGCAATTCTAATTTCGAACAACATGTTTAACGTGTTATTACTTGCAGCACTGTCAGTTCCTATACACACGTTTACACCTCTTTCAACCATTTCAGCAACTCTTGCTATTCCAGATGCTAGTTTCAAGTTACTAGCTGGGCAATGTGCGACGCTAACTCCTCTTCTCGCTAATATATCTATTTCTTGATCGTTAAGCCATACAGCATGCGCTATAACAGTTTTATCATCTAGAAAACAAATACCATCTAATAGTTCTACTGGTGTTTTCCCGTATCTCCTTTTTATCTCCTCCACTTCCCATTTCGTTTCAGCTACGTGTATATGCTTTACAACGTTTAAAGATTTTGAAAACTCGTTTATCTCCATAAGAAATTCTGGAGAGCAAGTGTAAGGTGCATGAGGGGTAAGCATGCATTTTATCCTTTCTGTGTTATTCCAATCTCTTATGAATTTCAACCCTATCTCAAGCTCCTTTTTCGCTCTTTCCTTACTTCCCCTATCTGCCATTCCATAGCCTAAAACAGCTCTTATTCCTGTTTCTTTAACGGCTTTAGCGACTTCATCCATGTGAATGTACATATCTGCAAAACAAGTTATTCCACTCTTTAACATCTCAACACATGCCAGTTTTGCTCCATAGTAAACGTCTTTTGGTTTCATCCTTGCTTCGATACTCCAAATCTTTTCAAGCCATTTTTTAAGGGGTAATCCCTCAGCGTAACCCCTTAAGAGTGTCATAGCTGAATGAGTATGTGCGTTAAAGAATCCAGGAAGGACAAAACATTTCTCAGCATTCACGACTATATCTGCATGTATTTCGTCTTTTCCAATGTATTCTATTCTATTCTCATTAATTCCGATATTACACTCTAAAAATTCTCCATCCACGTAGCATATTCCATTTTTTATTGCAATATTAAATGTCATCGCTTAAGCTTATAACTTTTGCATATATCTCTTATTGGACATTCATTACACAACGGTTTCCTTGGCTTGCATATCGTTTGACCGAATCCCACGAAGGCCTTGTTAACCCTATTCCACAATTCCTCAGGAAAAAGCTTTTTTAGTTCTTCTTCTGTTTCTTCTGGTTTTTCTGTGTCTACGAGCCCAATTCTATTTGCAATTCTGTGAACGTGTGTATCTACAGCTATTGCTTTTCCTCCAAATGCTGAAATAACTATATTTGCTGTTTTTCTTCCAACACCGGGCAATTTAATGAGTTCTTCGAACTTTAATGGAATCTTGGATTTGTACTTGTTTACAATTATTTCTGCAAGTTCTTTTAGCTTCCTAGCCTTGACTCTGTAAAAGCCAAGTCCTCTAATAAGATCTTCTATTTCCTTGATATCTAACTTTGCTAAGGTTTCGGGGTTTGGCGCTTTAGAAAGGAGTCTTTTTCCGATTTCAATTGTGACCTCATCTCTCGTTCTTGAACTTAAAATAGCCATTATCAAACTCTCATATGGATTCTTCGCTTTAAATTTGAAGGCTGGTGCATTTCTCTTTTTTGCTTCTCGTTCCATTGTGTCTAAGATCTTCTTTAAATCTACCATTGAGGGTAGTGTCAACTTAACACCTCCAGTAATTATAGAACACCATAAAACTATCCA
>CAZFII010000085.1:4152-5865 GCA_964518925.1 uncultured archaeon | reverse complement strand
CTACATCTAGCATAACTTTTATATATTATCGTGGTGGAAAAGTATATATATCCTTTCGCAAAACTTATATATTGCATGAAAAAACTTAGAGAACTCGGAAAAGTAAAACACCTCTCCCGTTCGGGTATGCTCGTAGTTTCGGTAAATCCTAAACAGTTACCAAAACTCGGTGCTGAGGTTGTAACAAGAAAAATGGAGAAAATTGGATTTGTATACGATATAATTGGGCCTACCTCATCTCCATTTGCATTGGTTAAACCGTATAGGCTTGATAAAATCGTATTAGAAGATTTGTTCGTGGTGATTGATTATGGTGGAGGTAGAGAAGGTAAAGGAAAAGGTGGTAGAAAAGGAGAAGGAGGTAGAAAAAAAGGAAATAGAAAGAGAAGCTGATATTGAAGTATGTCCAGAATGTGGTAGTCCAAGACTTATTCGTGATTATCGTCGTGGTGAATTCATCTGCCAAGATTGCGGTTTAGTAATTGAGGATAGATATATAGATTCCGGGCCAGAGTGGAGAGCTTTTGATAGTGAACAGAGAGATAGAAGGAGTAGAGTTGGAGCACCAGTCACATTCACAATTCACGATAAGGGATTATCAACAATTATAGACTGGAGTAATAAAGATTCATATGGAAAAGCAATATCAGTAAGAAACAGGGCTCAACTGTTCAGGCTTAGGAAATGGCAACGTAGAATTAGAATTAGCAATGCTACTGAGAGGAACTTGGCATTTGCTTTGAGTGAACTTGATAGGATGGCTTCTGCCTTAGGATTACCTAAAAGTGTAAGAGAAACCGCCGCTGTGATCTACAGAAAAGCTGTTGAGAAGAACCTCATCAGGGGTAGGAGTATCGAAGGTGTAGTTGCAGCAGCGTTATATGCAGCTTGCAGACAAGCTGGAGTACCAAGAACTTTAGATGAGATAGCACAGTATTCAAGAGTTGATAGAAAAGAGATCGGAAGAACTTATAGATTTATAGCGAGGGAACTTGGCTTAAAGCTAATGCCAACATCACCAGCTGATTACGTGCCTAGGTTCTGCGCAGCTTTAGGCTTAAGTGGTGAGGTTCAGAAGAAGGCAATTGAAATCATAAAGAAGGCTGAAGAAAAAGAGCTAACGAGTGGGAGAGGCCCAACTGGTGTTGCAGCAGCAGCGATTTACGTTGCATCGATTCTATGCGGTGAAAGAAGAACTCAAAGAGAAGTTGCTGAAGTAGCTGGAGTTACAGAAGTTACAATAAGGAATAGGTATAAAGAGTTGGCAGAAAAATTGGGAATAGAGATAATCCTATAATTTTTTTAATCAATTAAATCGATTTTAATGTAATCTCTTTTTTTAACGTCTAATTGCTTTGCATCTTTAATGACTTCAAACGATCTTGTTTCAAAGTTATAACCAAGTAATCCTACACTTTTTAACTCGTCAAAGAATACCTCTGGAGCGTTAGTCCATAGATTGTATAGCCATACGTAATCTCCAACCATCCAAACTTCATCAAAAACACCGAGTTTGATATACGTTAAAAGCTGATTTAATGCTTTTAACGCTTTACTTTTCGTAGTGAATTCATCTGGAAGCTTTACTTCATAACATTTAATTAAATCACCATCATAAGAGCATAAGTCTACAGTTTTTGGATTATAGTTTTTACTACAGAATTTCGTAAATCTTTCTGGTTTCCAATCAACAATTCCATTCGCATGAGACAA
>CAZFII010000085.1:0-4052 GCA_964518925.1 uncultured archaeon | reverse complement strand
AGAATTTCGTAAATCTTTCTGGTTTCCAATCAACAATTCCATTCGCATGAGACAATCTAATCTCATCTGGAACGAATACATGCCCGCTACTACTTACGTCGATTTCAGCGGAACATAGGTATCCGCAATCTGTTAACCATCTAAACAACTCGTATTGAATCCATCTATGTACTTTTCCAACTACAACTTCATTTACATCCTCAATTCGCTTTCCACTTAAAGTCTTGATCTCTACGAATCCAGTTACTGGATTCACTTGAAAGATATTTGAATGTTCATAAGTACTTCTACACTTCCACATCACTAAACAACCCCTTAAACCGTATTTCTCTCCTAATAAGCTCAGATAAGATTTAAACTGATTTAAGTTACATGTATAAAAGTTTTCTACTTCGAGAAATATACCGTATACTGGTATAACGATATCTGGATAAACGTACGATCTTATTTTTCTTTTAGAAGTATAACTCCAAATCGATTTCTCAACTTCCATACGAGGTTCAAGCATGGGGTTTAGATTTGCATCCAATAATTTCTCAAATAATGCAAATGTTAGATAGTATTCATTGTATGGAAACATCAACTTCGGAATCCCTTCAAATTTAAAGATTATGTCTGTTATTCACTTTTGCTTTAAAATTGAACTCATTCATCGAGTTAGCATTTAACTCTAGTATTTTGTAATGTTTTTATTTTCTTTATTTTTATTTTAATAATCGATTTTTAAAAATTAATAATGCTTCAAAATAAAATTTAAATAATAAAAAATTTAATTATCAGATGGAAACCAACAAGTACAACCCATATACAAAGGCTACAACGAACAACAGCATAGTCAAAGCATTTACTGCACCACGATTTCTTGCCCCGAAATTTGTATCAAGTATTATAGCTCTAAGACCGTTAAACGCGTGAAAAGCTACGAAGAATAATAAAGCTGCATACATCGCCTTATATCCTGTAGAGTGTAACCTCTCAATTACAGCGTTGTAGTGTATTGCCTCATGTGAAACCATATGCGTTACGTAAAAGTGTACAGTAATTAGAACAGCAAGTATTGCTCCTGAAATCATTTGCAAGAGCCATGCAACCGGCTCTAAAACGTTCTTAGCTGATTTTTCTTCCATCTCAACCACCTACTACAATCTTGTACATTACGTAACTCACATATAACCAAGCTGCAATTGTTATTATTACACTTGCAGCAAGTATAGCTTTTCTCTGTTCATATGCAAACCCGAATTCGTGTACAATTAATCTTAAACCGTTTAGTCCATGGTAAAGACCGCATAAGACTAATAGAATATCAAATGGTAGAAAAGTTGGAGTAACCGTAGTGCTTATCAGCGTTTCATAGGTTTTTCCAGTTTTATCCGTGAGTGAAGTTAAATACGTTAAGTGCATGCATAGGTATATCAGTAAGATTATCCCAGTTATCCTATGCAAGCTAAATGCTAAACCATAGGGACTTACTCCCCTAAACCATCCAGATACACCCATATTACCACCTGAAAATCCTCTTAATTCCCTTTATCGCAGCCTTAACCCTCATCTTCTGAACGGCTTTAGCTGGATTTATGTTCTTAGGACACACTTCACTACATTCAGCAGCGAAATGACAACGCCAAGCACCATCATCGCTTAAAATTACATCAACTCTCTTGTCTTCGCCTTTATCTCTGCTATCCATACAGAATCTGTACGCAGCTGTAATTGCCGCCGGCCCTAGTATATCTCTCGTAGCCGCTGCTGGACAAACCGAATAGCAAGCTCCACATTTCAAACAGAGAGTGAAATCGTAATAAGCCTTTAGCTCTTCTGGAGTTTGAATTAGCTCAACTGGACTCTCATAACTTATGTCATCTCTTATCAGATAAGGCTTAACTCTCTCATGCTTCTTGAAGAAGCCTTCGAATTCTGTAACCAAATCCTTTATAACTATAAAGTTGTCCAGTGGCTCTATTGTAATTTTATCACTTTTTAACGCAGCTATTTGAGTTTCACATGCTAACCTTGGTCTACCGTTTATCTTCATGGCACAGCTTCCACATACAGCCATTCTGCAAGAATACCTAAACGCCAACGTGGAATCCAAATTTTCTTTTATGTACAACAATCCTTCCAGAACTGTCATACCCTTTTTTAATGGTACTTCAAAGCTCTGCCAGTAAGACCTACTACCATCAAATCTCTTTATTCTAAATTCTACCATTAAATCACCTCAATACTTTCTCTCAACGGGTTGCCATTTAGTAATCTTAACTGGAATGTAATCAAATACGGGCCCTTCACTTGTGTAATAAGCTAAGGTGTGCTTTAGCCAGTTCTTGTCATCTCTGTATGGGTAGTCGATTCTGTAATGTGCACCTCTACTTTCAGTTCTCAGCAAGGCACCAGTTGCAACGACTTCAGCTAAATCGAGCATGTATCCTATTTCAATCGTCGATTGAAGATCCATATTAAACCTCTTCGAGGTGTCTCTCACTTCCACGTTCTTATACCTTTCCTTAAGTTCTCTAATCTTTTTCACAGCTTCCTTAAGTCCCTTTTCATCTCTAAATATCCACACGTTTTTATCCATTGTTTCGTTAAGCTCCCTCTTTATCTGATATGGACTTTCATCTCCACTATGTCCAAGTAGTTTATCGTAAATCCTCGTTTCCTCTTCTTTAACAAAACTATCGGGAATATGGTTATCCCTTGCATTCATAGCATACTCGGCAGCTCTTTCTCCAGCAACCCTTCCAAATACGAGACACTCAGCAGTCGAATTGCTACCTAATCTGTTAGCACCATGAATACTAACACAAGCTACTTCTCCTGCTGCGTACAATCCTTTAATTGGTGTTTCCGTCCACATGTTTGTGTGTATTCCTCCCATTGTATAGTGAGCTACTGGCCTTACTGGAATAGGCTCTTCTACTGGATCTATTCCAACAAACTTTATTGCTGCATCTCTAATTAGAGGTAATCTTTCATTTATTTTTTCTTCGCCTAGATGAGTTAGATCCAAAGCTATATACGGCCCATGCTCACTTTCAAATCCTCTACCCTCTAATATCTCCCTCCACATAGCTCTTGCAACTATATCTCTTGGAGCGATTTCCATCATCTTAGGTGCGTACTTAGCCATAAACCTTTCCCCAAGCTTGTTTTTTAGATGTCCGCCTTCACCTCTAGCAGCTTCACTTATAAGAATTCCAGACGGAACTAAACCAGTCGGATGGAACTGGAAAAACTCCATATCTTTCAATGGTACACCACAACGATAGGCAATAGCCATTCCATCTCCAGTAACTTGATAACTATAAGTTGTAAATCCGTAAAGTCTTCCAGCACCACCAGTAGCTAATATCACTGCTTTCGCTTCAAAGAAAACGAGTTCACCCGTTTTCAATTCTATTGCAGAAACACCCTTAACTGTTCCATCTTCTATAACCAAGTTTGTCATGAAGTATTCGTTATACCTCTCTACATTGTCGTACATCAACATCCTCTCGTAAAGCGTATGCACTTCGTGGAATCCCGTTCTATCTGCTGCAAAAACAGTCCTGTTAACACTATGACCACCAAACGCTCTTTGTGCAATTCTTCCATCTTCCCTTCTGCTCCAAGGACATCCCCAATTGTCAAGCCTTAGTATTTCTTTTGGCATCTCCCTAACAAAGAACTCCACAGCATCCTGATCTGCAAGAAAATCCGAACCCTTTATTGTATCCCATGCATGTAAATCAAAGCTGTCATCTTCTCTCAGTACTGCTGCAGTTCCACCTTCCGCACAAACGCTATGACATCTTATTGGATAAGTCTTAGCTATTATCGCTATTGAAAGTTTATTGCTCTTCTCTGCTGCAGCGATAGCTGCTCTCATTCCTGCTAATCCAGCACCAACTATGACTATATCGTGTTGAACTTTCATTGACATCACCATCTACCGTTATTCATTGTTAATGTACACGTTAAGCAATTTAGTTTTTTCTAATATGTAGAAAATTTACAAGCCTAAATAAGCTTTCTTTATTTCTTCTGATTCCTTGACCTCTTCAACGCTA
>CAZFII010000084.1:0-5872 GCA_964518925.1 uncultured archaeon | reverse complement strand
AGCAGGTGAATTACTAAAAAAGGCTGAAGAATTACTAGATCAGGATATCCACCCATCGATAATTGCAAATGGTTACAGGATGGCTTGTTCAAAAGCTATTGAGATTTTAGAAAACATTGCAATCCCAGTTAGTAAAGACGACGATGAAATACTAAGAAAGATTGCAGCGACTGCAATGACTGGAAAAGGTGCTGAAGTCGCTTTAGAGAAGCTTGCAGATATAGCTGTAAAAGCAGTTAAGATGATAGCTGAAGAAGAAAACGGTAAAATAAAGGTTAAAACAGACTACATAAAGATCGAAAAGAGACAAGGAGGAAGCGTTGAGGACACAGAGCTCGTAGATGGAATAGTTCTTGACAAGGAAGTTGTGCACCCGGGAATGCCTAAGAGAATTAAGAACGCAAAGATCGCTGTACTAAAAGCTGCATTAGAAGTAAAAGAGACTGAAACTGATGCAGAGATTAGAATTACCGATCCTGACCAGTTGCAGAAGTTCATTGAGCAAGAAGAGAAGTTAATCAAAGACATGGTAGACAAGATAGTAAATGCTGGAGCTAACGTTGTATTCTGTCAGAAGGGAATAGACGACTTAGCTCAGTACTACCTGGCTAAGGCTGGTGTATTAGCTGTAAGAAGAGTTAAAAAGAGTGACATGGAGAAATTGGCTAAAGCAACAGGAGCTAAGATACTAACAGATTTGAGAGAAGTTAGCAGTGAAGATCTTGGAGAAGCTAAACTAGTTGAAGAGAGAAAAGTCGGCGATGAAAAAATGGTGTTCGTAACTGGTTGCAAGAATCCAAAAGCTGTAACAATACTTGTAAGAGGTGGAACTGAACACGTAGTCGAAGAGGTTGCAAGAGGAGTAGAAGATGCAGTAAGAGTTGTAGCATGTGCACTTGAAGATGGAAAAGTAGTCACTGGTGCTGGAGCTCCAGAAATAGAAGTGGGTCTAAAGCTTAAGGAGTGGGCACCTACACTTGGTGGAAGAGAACAACTCGCTGTTGAAGCCTTCGCTTCAGCTATGGAGATAATTCCAAAGACCCTCGCTGAAAACGCTGGACTAGATCCAATTGATGTATTAGTAGAGCTTAAAGCAGCTCATGAGAAGGGTAACAAGTATTACGGTGTCGACGTAGAAACTGGAAAAGTAGTAGACATGAAGGAAAGAGGAGTACTTGAGCCATTGAGGGTTAAGAAACATGCAATAGAATCAGCTACAGAAGTTGCGATAATGATTCTCAGAATTGACGATGTCATTGCAGCGAAGGCCTTAGAAAAAGAGAAAGAAAAAGGTAAGGAAGGCGAAACAGAGATGCCTGAATTCTAATTTTTTTATAATTCTGCAAATGCTTTTTCTAGTGGTGGTACTACCTGTTTCTTTCTACTCATTACACCTTCAAGCCAAACACTTTTTTCTTCCAGTTTTTTACCAAAGGCTTTTTCAACTACTTCTGGATAATCGGTTACAACCATTAGTTCTGTTCCCTCTTTCATTATGTCTGTTAGCATGAAGAATATTCCAGCATAGCCTCCCTCTTCTTTAATCTTTTTCATCTCTTCATATATCTCGTCTTTTCTACTTTCGATTAGAGATAAGTCAACGAGTTCGATTTGTCCTACTCCTACTTTCTTTCCACTCATTTCGTAATCCTTGAAGTCTCTTGTGATTATATCCCTCGCAGTCAACTGATCTACTGCTGAAAGTTTGGATTTCAGCTCTATTCCGAATTTTGTTATATCTTCTACTCCAGCTATTTTAGCAAGCTCTTCTGCAACTTTCTTATCTAATTCCGTGGTAGTAGCAGATTTAAATATTACCGTATCGCTTAGAATTGATGCAAGCATGATTCCAGCTATTTCCTTGGGAATTTCTATTCCAGTTTGATCAAACAGAATCTTGAGTGTTGTAGCAGTGCAACCAACTGGATAGTTTACGAACAAGATCGGATTCGGGGTAGTTATATCTCCTATCTTGTGGTGATCTATAATCGCAAGGATTTCAGCCTTATCTATATTGTCTACTGTTTGAGATTTTTCGCTGTGATCTACTAATACTATTTTCTTTCCAGTAGCATCGGTTATCATCTCTGGAACTTCAAATCCAAATTGTTTTAGGGCAAATTCCGTTTCTGGGTTTATGTCTCCTTGTCTTGCCGGAACGGCTTCAACATCTATTTTCATGACATCACTAAACTTTCCAGTTTCCTTCCACTTGTTCCAGAGGTATGCAAAAGCTATTGCAGAACAGATCGAATCTGTATCTGGGTTTTTATGCCCTACAACGTATACCTTCTCAGCCATATTTTCAAAATATTTTTGAAATTGATAACTTTTTCGAAATCGAATAAGATTAATAACCCAGTTTAAACTTAGAAATATGGACGTAAAAAAAATAGTAGAAGACTACAAAGATGTCACAATTGGGATTTTTGGTTCGCATTCAGCTAAGGAGATTGGAATGGCTGCAAAGGCATGGGGTTTTAAAACCGTTGTAGTTGTACAAAAGGGAAGAGATAAACTTTACACTAAGTATAACAGACATCTGTTTGATGAGTTCATAGTCTTAGATAGATTTAAAGATATGCTAAACGAGGAGGTTCAAGAAAAACTCCTAGAACTAAACACGATATTTATACCAAACAGGAGTTTTGCCGTTTACGTAGGTTACGATGGTATCGAAAAGCAGTTTAAAGTTCCAATATATGGAAATAGATACCTATTGAGAGCTGAGGAAAGAGATGCCGAGAGAAATCAGTACTACTTACTTGAGAAAGCCGGTGTAAGATTTCCAAAGGAGTTCAAATCTCCAGAGGAGATAGATAGATTAGTAATTGTAAAAGTTCAACAAGCTAAAAATCCATTAGAGAGGGCTTTCTTCTATGCAGTTTCACCTGAAGATTACTACAAACAAGCGGAGGAATTGATAAAAGCGGGAGTTATAAACGAGGAGGGTTTAAAAAAGGCTAGAATTGAAGAATTCGTTCTAGGGCCAAGGTTTAATGCGAACTTTCACAGTTACGCTTTAAAGGATGTATTCGGAGATTTCGATTTCGTTGGATTTAGCGATAGAAGACAGGTGAATTTACACGGAATTTTGAATTTGCCAGCAAGGGATCAACTAAAGATTAACGTTCCAATTAAAAACGAAGAAATTGGGCATTTCGGCGTAACTATGAGGGAAAGTAAACAAGAAATGGTTTACGAAACTGCTGAAAAGTTTTTAAGAGCTTGTGAAAAGGAGTATCCTCCCGGAATCATTGGCTTATTTGGTTTGCAAGGAGCTGTTGCGTATTCGCCAGAGGATGATACTAAACTTGAGTTTGTAGTTTTTGACGTATCTTTCAGAGTTCCGGGAGATCCAGCTATAGGGCCTACATCACCAGAGATGAGAAACTTAAGCTTAAAGCATGGTGTTAAAATAGAAGATCCACTCGATTTGACGATGATGGAGATAAAAAAGGCGTTAGAACTTGAAAGACTTGATGAGATTGTTACATAACAATTTTTAAACAGTTAAAACATCACAAAACCTATGAGTTCAAGACTGCCGGGCTTCTACAAGCTTAGTGTTGAAGAGAGGCTTGAAGTCGTTGCAAAGTTTTCAAATTTGAGTGAAGATGAAAAGAAAATGCTTTTATCAACTGGAGCTTTACCACTTGAAATCGCTGATAGGATGATAGAGAATGTCATTGGAACTTTTGAGCTTCCAATTGGAATTGCTACGAACTTCTTAATTGATGGAAAGGATTACTTGATTCCCATGGTTTTAGAAGAACCGAGTGTTGTCGCTGCAGCGAGCAACGCTGCGAGAATGGCGAGGGAGAGAGGTGGCTTTTTCACTGATTACACCGGCTCAGTAATGATTGGACAAATTCAAGTTACAAAGCTTAAAGATCCGAATTCGGCAAAGTTTGAAGTTCTTAGGAATAAAGATGAAATCATTCAAAAGGCGAACGAATGCGATCCGATATTAGTTAAGCTTGGAGGGGGATGCAAAGACGTTGAAGCGAGGGTTATAAACACTTTCAAAGGAGATATGCTAATCGTTCATTTGCTTATCGATGTAAAAGATGCGATGGGTGCTAATGCCGTAAACACGATGTGCGAAGCTGTTGCACCTCTAATTGAAAGGTTAACAGGTGGAAAAGTCTATTTAAGGATTGTTTCAAATCTTGCAACTTATAGGCTTGCAAGGGCTAAAGCCGTATTCGATAAGAAGGTTATAGGTGGAGAGGAAGTTGTTGAAGGTATAATGTATGCATACGCATTTGCCAAATCTGATCCGTATAGATGTGCTACACACAACAAGGGAATTATGAACGGTATTTCTGCTGTGGCTATAGCAACTGGAAACGACTTTAGAGCTTTAGAAGCTGGAGCACACAGCTATGCTGCCTTATTTGGATATAAACCTTTAACTTGTTATGAAGTCGATGAAGATGGAAATTTAGTTGGAACAATAGAACTTCCAATAGCAGTTGGAACTATTGGTGGAGCAACGAACGTCAATCCTTTAGCAAAGATATGTTTAAAGATATTGGGCGTTAAAACATCTGAAGAGCTTGCGAGAATTATGGCTGCTGTTGGATTAGCACAAAACTTTGCAGCTTTGAGAGCTTTAGCTACTGAGGGAATTCAAAGAGGTCATATGGAATTGCATGCGAGAAACATAGCAATTACAGCTGGTGCTGTTGGTGATGAAGTAGATAAGATTGTTGATATAATGGTTAAAGAAAGAAAAATAAGGATAGATTACGCTAAGGAATTGCTTAAAAAACTCAGAGAGAAGGGTTAGTTATGGAAAAGATTGAGCTGTTAGTTGAAGCTCTTCCATACATCAAAGAATTTCATGGAACTACAATGGTTATAAAGATTGGTGGGCATGCAATGGTCGATGATAGAATACTCGAAGATACGATAAAGGATATAGTTTTACTGCATCTAATTGGGATTAAGCCAGTTGTAGTTCACGGAGGCGGCCCAGAGATCTCTGAAAAAATGGAAAGACTCGGATTAAAGCCAAAATTCGTTGAGGGACTTAGAGTTACGGATAAGGAAACACTTGAAGTCGTTGAAATGGTTCTGGATGGGAAGATAAATTCGAAGATAGTTACAACCTTTATTAAACACGGAGCAAAGGCAGTAGGTATAAGTGGTAAGGATGGATTGCTGATCATTGCAAGAAAAAAGGAGATGAGAATGAAGAAAGGAGACGAGGAGGTAATAATCGATCTTGGATTCGTTGGGGAAACAGAATACGTAAATCCAGATATCTTAAAAATCTTACTCGAAAACGGTTTTATTCCAGTAGTTTCTCCGATTGCAACAGATTTAGCGGGGAATACTTACAATTTGAATGCTGATATCGTTGCTGGAGACATAGCTTCAGCTTTAAAGGCTAAGAAACTCATAATGTTGACAGATGTTCCCGGGATTTTAAGAGATTTAAAAGATAAAAACTCCCTAATTTCGAGTATGAAGCTTAAGGAACTTGAAGAGATGATGGAAAAAGGGCTAATAGTTGGTGGAATGAAGCCAAAAGCCGAAGCAGTCATAAAGGCGTTAAAGGGGGGAGTTGAGAAGGCTCATATAATCGATGGATCAAAACCACATGCGATTCTGCTTGAGTTGTTTACGAAAGAGGGAATTGGAACGATGATTGAGATCTAATTGAATTTTAAAATTTTGGTAGACGATAGAGGTGTCCACTTTGTGCGAAAAATTTAAATATTCAATATAAACCTTTGCTCCTTAAGTGGACACATCCTGAAAAAAGTAAAGTAAAGTTTATCCTTATAGAAGATTTAACTACTTATAGAATTTCAATACTGTGAAAATAGACAATTCATCGTAGATAAAGCTCATTGGATAA
>CAZFII010000083.1:0-5902 GCA_964518925.1 uncultured archaeon | reverse complement strand
CTGGGACCATCGGCTTAACAGGCCGACGCTCTACCAGCTAAGCTACGGCGGCTCAGAAAGATTTAGTACGAATTGAATTTAAATTTTGTCCTCACATAATCGATACAGATTTCAACCATTTAAAAGCATTACAAAGAGATGATTGTACTATCTGGTGGAACTGGAACACCGAAACTTCTGATGGGTTTAAAAGAAGTAGCAGACTTCTGTGTAATAGTCAATACTGCAGAAGACGTCTGGATTTCTGGAAATAAGGTTTGTCCTGATATAGATTCAGTAATATACGCATTAGCTGAATTAATCGACGAGGAGAAGTGGTGGGGAATAAGAAATGACACATTTGAGACTCATAAGTGGCTTAAGAGTTTAGGCTTTGACGAAATTTTAATGATTGGAGATAGGGATAGAGCTACGCACATCTTTAGAAGCGAGCTACTAAGAAGTGGTAAAACTTTAACTGAAGCCACTAAAATTATTGCAAGAGCATATGGTGTCAAGCAAGATGTGTATCCGATGTGTGAAGAAGAAGTGGCAACTGTTATTGTGACTCCAAACGGTGAAATGCATTTTCAAGAGTTTTGGGTAAAACACAAGGGTGAACCAGATGTTTTAGACATATACTTTAAAGGTATAGAAAACGCAAAATTAACGGATGAGATTAAAAAGGTATTAAAAAGAGATGATGAAGTCTTAATTGGGCCAAGTAATCCAATAACGAGTATACTTCCAATTTTAAGCGTTGAAGACTTTGCAAAAAGACTTAAGAATAAAAAAGTGGTAGCAATTTCACCAATTGTAGGAAATAAGCCTTTTAGTGGCCCGGCTGCAAAGTTTATGAGAGCTAAGGGTTACAGCGTTTCACCACTTGGAGTTCTACAAGTCTATAAGGAATTCCTTGATATATTAGTTGTAGATAACTCAGATAAAAAACTCGAATCCGAAAAAATTGTTGCAACAGATATATTTATAAAAAATAAAGATGATGCAATAAGGTTATCAGAATTCGTGTTAAAAGTTTTCGATAAAATCTAATCAGAGAGTACAGCCTTCATCATCGCATTGCTCAGATCCTGCCTGATTCATCATCTAAGACTTTAATATTCTTAGGAATTTTAAAGTTTAACCGTATTTCTCAATTAACTCTCTTAGGTATATCTTATGCTGTCCCAGTTTTCCTCCGTAATTTCCAGCTGAGATCTTCACTACGCCATCAACTCTACTCGCTACATCCATGCATATGTACATCGCCCTCTTCAGAGATTCTAAATCAATTGCATTGATAACTATCTCTGGAATCGATTTTACGCCATCTGGCACCTTAGAATCTGGTATCTTATCCTTTAAAATCGGGCAGTAATAGTGATTAGTCGTTGGCCCGATCTCAGGATACTTCGTCTCAGGCTTACTTCCAGCTGAACATATATCAAACGAAGTTATAACACCTTCAACATCCTTTAAAGCTTCGACTGCTGCTTCTCCAGCTTCTAATGCAGCTTCTTCGCTTTCGCAGAAGAACCACACGTTTCCACCAGCTATTCCTTCAGCGTAACCAATGTACCTCTCTATTATAAACTCTCCAAACATTATCGGAATTCTTATGACTTTCCTTCCAAACATTTCCTCTTCCCACTCATATCCATCTCCGCATCTTCCGACGTTTATCTCTGCATCAAACTTGTTCTCGCTGTCAGTTGCATTGAAAACCCTTGTAGTCGGAACGACTAAAATCCCTTGCCTTATCCTCTTACCGAATTCTCTCATTAAAACGTCTAAGAAGTTCTTTGTCTTCTGAACCCATATCTGGCATATCGCACCAATTCTACCGTCTGGAGTTTCAGTAGGCGAAAGCCATCTCTCTACACCACCTTCAGCTTCACCAAAGACAGTCGATGGTAAAGCTGTTGCACTGTAAGCAGCTTTCTTTAACAACCATTTGTGTTTAGCTGTCACTATAAATCTCGTGTAGATTCCGTCGAACGCTTCGCAATAGGTGTCTTCTACTTCAACACCGTTAATCTCAAGTTTCATGAAAATCGATACCTATCAACATATAAAATCGTTTCTAGTATGCATCTTTAAGTTTTTCAACCTCTTTGAAAGTTTCTTCAAGTATTTCCTCTTCAATGACTTTAACGAGTCTTTCTCTACCAAATTCCTTTAAAATTGAAATAAACCTTGAAAAGTCTGAAAGAATGGCTTTAGCTCTTTCAGGCTCTTGCAATGTAAAGCTCATCCCTATTAGTCTTCCGACTGTTAACGCTGCAAAACACAGTTCTAAACCTTTATATTTATTCGATAAAGCCTTAACTATCTCCACATCGTTCATCTTTTTATCTATCATTTCGACGATATCAGCCATAATTTCTGCGGCGTTTTTAGCGGTTAACCCAATTTCTCTGTAAAGTGACATATTAGAGAATTTGTTGTATATTGTTATATACCAGTTTAGCTCTGGATGAACTAATGCTAAGGGAGAGAATACTCAAAGTTCTGGAATCTTACGATTTGGATAGGATAAAAATCGCTACACTTGGAAGCCATTCTGCATTGAACATATTACGAGGAGCGAAGGATGAAGGATTTGAAACGATATGTATATGCAGAAAGAGAGAGAGAATCGTTTACGAAAACTTCGGAGTTGCAGATGAGATAATTGAAGTAGATGATTTCAGAGATTTACTAAGAGAAGATCTGCAAGAGTATCTAAGGAGTAAAAACGCAATTTTAATTCCTCATGGATCTTTTAACGCATACATAGGGAAATTCGATGAGCTACTCTTGCCGATGTTTGGAAATCGTGAATTGATGATGTGGGAAGTAGATAGAGAGAAGCAAAGAGAATGGCTTAAAAGGGCTGGATTGAGAATCCCAAAGACTTACAAGCCAAACGAAATAGATAAACTCGTAATAGTTAAGTATCCGGGTGCTAAGGGGGGTAAAGGATACTTTTTAGCTTCAAGTCCAGAGGAGTTCTACGAGAAAGCTAAGAAAATGGTTGAAAATGGACTAATATCTGAAAACGAGATAGAAAAAGCTGAAATACAAGAGTACATCATTGGAACGAATATATACTTCTCTTTCTTCTATTCACCAGTCTTTAACAGAATAGAGCTTATAGCAATTGATAGACGTTACGAATCAACTGCTGATGCAATTGGAAGGATTCCGGCTGAACAACAGATAAAAACAGATGTAATTCCTACTTATACCGTAATCGGAAACTTTCCACTGGTTTTAAGGGAAAGTCTCTTAATTCAAGCTTTTGAGGCAGCTAAAAGAATTGTTGATGTTTCGAAAAAAATAGCTTATCCGGGAATGGTAGGGGCTTTTTGCATTGAAACTGTATTCAATGAGAACGCTGAAATGTACGTATTCGAAATCTCTGCAAGAATCGTTGCTGGAACAAGCGTTGGTATACCGTTCTCACCTTATTCTTACATACTCTTTGGTGAAAACATGTACATGGGAAGGCGTATAGCGAGGGAGATAAGATTGGCGTTGGAAAAGGATATGTTGGAGGAGGTGATTTATTGACTATGAAGTTCGATTACGCTAAAGCTGGAGTCGACATAAAGAAAGAGGAGAAGGCTGTAAAGGCTTTGTCAAGTGTTGTGAAATATGTAAGGAGTGGATTTGGTAAACCGATATTGAGATCTCATTACGCTGGAGTTATCGATTTGGGTGATTTTGGTATAGCTATCACTACTGACGGAGTTGGGAGCAAGATATTAGTTGCGAGAGCTATGAACAAGTTCGATACGATTGGAATCGACTGCGTTGCGATGAACGTAAACGATTTGATAGCTATAGGAGCTGAGCCGATTGCAATGGTTGACTATATAGCAATTGAAAAACCAGATGAAAAGATTATGGCCGAAATCGCTAAGGGGCTTGAAGAGGGATGCAGAATAGCAAATATAACATTGGTTGGAGGGGAAACGGCAACTCTACCAGAGATTGTCAACGGTTTTGATTTAGCTGGAACTGCAATAGGAATAGTTGAAAAGGATAAGATAATCACTGGAGAAAAAATCGTTGAAGGAGATGTAATCGTTGCACTTGAAAGCAGTGGAATCCACAGTAACGGTTTAACTTTGGCAAGGAAGGTTATAGAGGCAAACGGGTTGAGTTACTTCGACGAATTCGAGAAAGGTGTTACAATAGGTGAAGAGCTTTTAAAGCCAACTAAAATTTACATAGAAGTTCTCGATATGATAAGGAGTTGCGAAGTTCACGGATTAGCTCATATAACTGGCGGAGGTTTGTTAAAGCTTAAAAGGCTTAAGAACATGAAATACGTAATTGATAAGCCATTAAAACCTCATAAAATCTTTAGATTCATTCAAGAACTCGGTAACGTTGACGAAGACGAGATGTACAGGACTTTTAACATGGGTATGGGATTTATGTTGATTTTGCCGAAAGATGAGGCAAAGAAAATAGATGCCCCTATTGTCGGTTACGTTGAGGAAGGAGAAGGTATATATGTGAAGGATTTAAGGATTGACAAGTGATTTTTTATAAATTTTATCAAAGTTTTATCCGTTTGAAACGTTACCAAAAATTTGATATATCTATATAGTCTATTCATTCATGAAGCCCCGTAGGGTAGCGGTCAATCCTGCCGGACTCTGGATCCGGCGACGCCGGTTCGAATCCGGCCGGGGCTATTGAAGCTTCTTGAGCCATTAATTCTCTAAGTCTTTCTTCTAAAATAGAGCTAATATCAATTCCCAATTCTTTAGTTTTGTAATATTCTTATCATCTATCTTTGAACAAAATTTGTTGAACTTCTTTGGAGGAGTGTAAGACTTAAATTCTTTTTATTTTTTGTTACTCTTATTCCACTTAATGTCTATCTTTGATTAACGTATTCGATTATATTATCCTCACTCCATTCCATTAATAAATGTTGATTTGCAAGTTTAAACATGTTTGGAGGAAATAATACTATAATCACAATCTCCCATCAAGTAGCATCATTTCTCAATGAAACTACAATTTAGGTAAACTATGTTAAAGATTATATTATGTAAGTTTAACTCATAATCATGACTGTTCCGCAGTGGTTCAATGAGAAGTTAATCGATACTGATGCTAAAGCTCTTGGAGTCTATTTAGCTTTATTAAAATCCCGATTTACTCATGGTTGGTGGGATAAGGAAAAGAGACCGATGCCTCCAATAGTAGATGATGTTCGATGGATGCTTCAAAAATTTTTGACAGGAAAAGATATGCTTGAAGCTTTTGAAGCTGTGAGAGATTTTATGAAGCTATTAAATGAATATGAATATGGAAAGCTTCTTTTAGATAAAAGCTTCTTAGATGAAATAGAAATAAGATATTACGAGAAATTCAGAAGATCTTGTTATAAATACTTCAAGAGAGATGCTATTAATGAAGAGATTAGAGATTACATTAGGTTATTTCTTAAAGATGTAAAAGCTGGTGTTTATAAGAGGATATTAATGACCAAGATTGGTAGTGTACATATTTATTCGATAGCGAGTAGGTATTTAGCAATTAGTAAGGATTTTGAAAGATATTGTACAAACTTACAATGTGAGAAGGATAAAATTGTTGAAATTGCTAAAGCTTTAATAAAGTCAGGAATTGTAGTTTTTGGAATTGGTGCAGATATAATTCCAGCACCATTTCTTGAAGATGAATTTATAGAAAGAATAGCACCACCTGAAGAAATTAAAGAGGAGATTAAAGCTAAAGAAATAGAGATTCCAGTTAAAACTGAAGAAAGATTAGGAAAGAAGTATGAAGGAAAGGCTCCGACAAGAGAGATATTGGAAAGTATAGTTAGAGATATATTAGAGGATTTAGGATTTAGAGTAGAGACGAATAAGAAGTTAGATGCAAGAGGGGGAGGAAAAATAGAAGTAGATGTATG
>CAZFII010000082.1:0-5943 GCA_964518925.1 uncultured archaeon | reverse complement strand
GGTTTGCAAGTCGATCCGATTACGGGTAAATTAAAACCAATGGAACTATTGCTTTTATAATCAAAATTTTATGTTCTATTATTTATGTTATTTAATAAAAATTTAAAATTAGAACAGTAAAAGTATCAAATCAGGGTTAGCGGAGTTGTATATAGCAACGAATAACAAACTGGTATAAATAGAATTAAAATTAAATTTGAAATATTATAAAAATTTATAATACTACTTAATTCACAAAACCGAAAGCTTTATATTTTATTGTCATGCTTTACGACAATGAGGTCGAAGCTATTCATAGTTGTTTACTTAATTTTAGCATTAGTTGGCTTAGTTTCCGCAGCAACATATTACTTGACGTTTAAGTCTGAGTCTTACGTTGTAGATAACCACATAACAATTTCACCGAAAAATCATGAATTCAATATATCTACTGGAGGATACCACATAAAACAGATAGAGATCAGTAACAATGGGAATGATAGGGATATATACTTTGAATACACTGTTGAAGGCCCTTCTCCAGATAAAGTTCATGTGTCCTTTCATAGACAGAACGGAACTAAGATATCATCGTCAAACAAGTTACACATTAAAAACGGAGAAACCGTTTCTGTAAACGTTCACTACAGTGTTGATGATGACGCCGAAAAAGGAAAATACACAATTTACATTGAAATAAGAGAATAAAATTATCTCGCATTAAAATAAGATATCTCTATAACGTCTGCTTCAGTAGTTTCGAGGACATCTCCTCTTTTAACTCTGACTATCCTTCCAAAACCCTTTGGAGATATCTTCAATCTGACAACTGTAACTTCACACTCTTCAACGTATTGGGGCGAAGTATAAAATATCGATTGACTCATAACCTCTTTTCCAGTTATATCTGCAATTACTCCACTCACTCCCTTACTCAAATCGTGTGTCTTAGCAGTCGTTAAGAAAACCCTTTCACCAATATTTGCCTTTAATGCAGTTGCAACGTTATGAGCACTTTTAAGCTCTAAAGTCTTTATATTCCTTCTGAGTATTTCCTCAATCACTATCCTTGAAATTCCAGTTATTACGTAGCACCTCATTTACATCACCCATACATAGGTAATTCCTCTCTAACCTTCGCCTCATGAACCCTTGCCTGCTCGGCTAATCTCTGCATCTGTGCTTCTATTACTTCAGCCTCTTTCAATAGCTTCTCAACACTTATATTCCAACCCATTATCTTATTCAACGCTTCAATTAAGTTTGCGGAGGCTCTTGGATCTGGGTTAAAACCAACAGTCTCTCCAAGCAGAGCAATTCCTGGGAATTTCTTCGCAACGCATTCGTTTAGTATGCTTCCAGCAATTCCCGACAGAGTTCCACTTTTGAATATCTCCACGTAATCCTTTATCTCATCTAACAACTCTTTTTGAGTCGCTGCTCCAAAAACCCTCTTCTTATCTTCAAAAGTTGCAACTCCAGCTAGCGAGTATATCCTTTTAGCTCCTATTTCCATAGCCCATTTAACGATTTTCTTGCTCATCTCATACGTTACTTCTGGAATTATGGGAACGTCTGAATGTATTAATACAAAGCCCAGATCTGTCGATTGATAAATCCTTATAGGTGGAAGTACGATTCCATCTAGCAACGATGCTATAGGAGGCAGTAACCTTGACTCTATTACTCCTATTCTCTCAAGGTTTAACTCTGTTATGAAATGTGCTGAAGCAATCGTTCCCACAAGCCCTATTCCCGGAAAACTCGTTATCAATATCGGATTCTTTACATCTATTTTGTCGACAAATATCTCCGTCATAGAGAAATCTACTACAATCAGTTTTAAAATACTAATGGTTGAAAGATAAAAAATTGTTTATCTAGCCAATTCTCCTTTAACGGTTGTGGCAAGTGAGAAGTCTTCTGGCTTTGGAACTTCAAGCTCCAATCCCTTTCTCTTTCTTACTTCCATTATAAAGTTTTCTAATAACGCTTGAGGAACTGGCTCAAATCCTGCATGTTCTGTACTCCAGATTGCCCTTCCAGAAGTTGCAGATCTTATCGCACCAGCGAATCCAAACAACTCTTTGACTGGAGCTTTTGCAACAATCGTTACCATATCTCCTTCAGTTCTCATCTCAAGTATCTGTCCTCTTCTACCCTGTATCTCTCTTGTAACGTTGCCCAACAAGTCTTGAGGTACTGTTATGAATAGCTTCTGATAAGGTTCAAGTAACGTTGGATTAGCTTGAAGCATCGCTGCATAGATAGCGGATCTAACGGCTGGAATTACTTGAGCAGGCCCTCTGTGTACGGAATCCTCATGAAGCTTGCAGTCAACTAATTTAACTTTTAATCCCATACACGGCTCTTTTGCTAATGGCCCAGATTTCATCGCTTCTCTAAAACCTTGTAGTATCAAATCCATTGTTTCGTTTAAGTACTGAACACCCTTAGTCACATCACAGAATACATTCCCTTCAAAGTAATCTACTACTCCGGCTGCTTCTTCACCACTTAACCCCGCTTCCTGTAGCTTTTTCCTCCTTTCCCTCTTATCCATCTTTAAGCTAACCTCTCCCTCTTTAAACAACCTTATGACTTCTTCAGGTAGAGGTTCGACTACAATGTAGAACCTGTTGTGCTTGTTTGGTGACTTTCCTTCAATTATCGGTGATGTAGAAGTTACAGTTTCTCTAAACACAACAATTGGTGGAGACGTTACAACTTCTAAACCGTAATCTCTTCTAATCTTCTCAACTTTAACCTCTAAGTGCAGTTCACCCATTCCACTTATCAAGTGCTCACCAGTCTCCTCATTTAGCGTAACTTGTAACGTTGGATCTTCCTTTGCAAGTTTTCTTAAAACCTCTATTAACCTTGGCAAATCTCTTGGATTCTTTGCCTCAATAGCCATAGTTACAACGGGTTCGCTGTAGTGCTTAATGCTCTCAAATGGAACAAAATCCTCTATATCTGAACAGGTAGATCCAGCTGCAGCATCTTTTAATCCTACTACAGCGACTATGTTCCCAGCTGGAATCTCTGGAACTTCTATCCTCCTCGGCCCCATGAAAACTCCAACAGTCTGAATCCTGTTTTTGGTTTTTCTGTCTACTATGTAAAGCTCTTGCCCAGGTTTAAGTGTTCCGCTGAAAAGTCTTCCAACGGCGATTTCACCAGCCTGAGGATCTACAACTATCTTAGTAATCATTAAGGCTATTGGGCCTTTCGGATCACAACTAACCATTGCTTTCCCTTCTCTACTATTTACATTTCCTCTCCAAATTACCTTTATTCTCTCCTTTTGAGCTTCTATTGGTGAAGGCAAATGCCTTATAACCATGTCCAGAACAACTCTGTGTAGCGGGCTTTTCTTTGCAAGTGTCTTCATGTCATCGTTCTCTATGTATTCGTAAACCTCTTTAAATCCAATTCCAGTTTCTTTTTGAGCGGGAACACTAACAGCCCACTTGTATAAAGCTGAACCAAATGCTACACTTCCATCTTCAACTCTAATCATCCACTCCTTATACTTCTCAGGTTTCATTGCTCTAATCAGCTTGTTGACTTCTGTAATAACTTTAACAAGTCTTTCTTGCATCTGCTGTGGTGTGAGTTCCAATTCCCTAATCAATCTGTCAACCTTGTTTATGAATAGAACGGGTTTAACGTTCTCCCTTAAAGCCTGCCTTAAAACAGTTTCAGTCTGAGGCATTACACCTTCAACTGCATCCACAACTACGATAACGCCATCGACAGCTCTCATTGCCCTTGTTACATCACCACCGAAGTCGACGTGTCCGGGAGTATCGATTAGGTTTATCAAGTATTCCTTGCCTTTATATTCGTGAACCATTGAAACGTTCGCTGCCTGAATCGTTATACCTCTTTCTTGTTCCTGCTCATCGAAATCCAAATACAGTTGCTGTCCAGCTAGTTCTTCACTAATCATCCCCGCTCCAGCTAATAGGTTATCGCTTAACGTCGTTTTGCCGTGATCGATATGGGCAACGATACCCATGTTTCTTATTCTTTCTGGTTTCCACATCAATTCCTTTATTTTATCAACCATCTTCTTAGCTCTAGTCATTCAAAATCACCTCGCGGACTTGGCAATTCTTTCAACTTCTTCTTTCTTCGCAATAGCATAACTCCTACTATCGTTGTTTGCAGCAGCGATTATCTCATCAGCTAAACATTCTTCGATGCTCTTTTTTGATTTAAATGCAGCCAATCTTGCACCTTCAGCGATGTTTCTTAAGGCAACGTCTAATCTTCTAAGGCTGGATGTATCTACTGCTTTTGGTACAGCAATACCACCCATCTTTAATCTCACGACTTCTTCCCTAGGCCCAG
Source organism: uncultured archaeon (assembly GCA_964518925.1). Classification (GTDB taxonomy): domain Archaea; phylum Halobacteriota; class Archaeoglobi; order Archaeoglobales; family Archaeoglobaceae; genus CAYWXE01. The sequence continues at coordinate 1,605 of CAZFII010000082.1, read as the reverse complement.
CGTTTACTAAGGCATCTACCAATACTTGCAACGGATTCTTCTTTGTTTTCTTGTAAATTATTTCAAAAGCTTCTTTAACGATGTTGTATGCAAGGTGCTTCTTTCCAGTGTTTCTCCCCTTTCTCATTACCTTGTTTATAAGTCTTTCAACTATGAACACGTTTTGCTTTGCAAAAGGCTCCTTTGCATGTCTACCGTGTGTATGTGGAACGAATCTTGGCTCTAAGCAGATGTAGTTCTTCAAAGCTGGATCGTTTACGACTACTTCACTAGCATCCCACTTGCCAAAAACTAGTAGCTCTTCTTTTGTAAAACCGTACTTCATGATATCACCTTAGTGGCTTTTCTTTCCTACCCATTACAAGCTCTTCAAGTGATACACCGTTAACTTTAACGACCTTATACCTTACTCCTGGAATGTCTCCCATCGATCTGCCCATCCTTCCACCAATTCCCTCTATTATCACTTCATCGTGCTCGTCTATGAAGTTTATAGCTCCATCTCCCGGACAGAAAGCCGTTACCTGCCTACCGTTTTTAATTAGTTGAACCCTTACAGCCTTTCTAATCGCTGAATTCGGTTGTCTTGCTTCGATTCCAATTTTTTCAAGTACTATTCCCCTTGCTTGTGGTGCACCCTCTAATGGATCAGCTTTTCTCTTCAAATCAAGTATTCTCCTCACGTATCTCTTATCACTCCATCTAAACTTCTTCCTATTCTCAATCAACTTCCTCGCAGCGAATAATCCATATCCCATGATCATCACCTTACTATTATGTCTTCTATATCGTGATGTCTCCTAGCGAGTTCTTTTGCTTTGTTTATATTCTTTCCGCCCTTTCCTATTACGATACCCTTTAACTCTGGACTAACCGATATCTGGGCTATTTTTTTACCTCTTCTATTCATGAGCTTAACGTTGACCTTTATCGGTTTAAAAATGTTTGCGATGAATTCAATTGGATCATCAGAATGCTCAATGATCTCAATTCTTTTCCCTATCAACTCCCTTGCCCTTTCAACGTTTATACCACCTTTTCCAATCGCTATTCCCATATCTCCCTTTTTAACAACGAATATTACTCTATCATCTAGAACTATGCAATCCTTGACACTAGCTCCAGTTAAATTCTCAAAAAGCGTAAGATACCTTATGCTCTCAGAGGATAGTTTGACTTCCATAAGTGACACCTCTAAATCTCTTCTAAGATAGCCATTGCAGCAACGCTAAACGGTTTACCACAGAAAGCACCCAACTCCATATTATTACCTTTAAAAACAAGTATAGGAACCTTGTAAGATCTAATCTTTTCCAATACCTCTTCTGGACAGTTCATCGCAACTACTACAGCTTTTGCTTCCCCTCTTTTTAAAGCTTTTAGAGTTCTCTTGCTACCCAAATAATACTTTCCAGACCTTAAAGCCTTTCTAATTATACTCTCAACATCTGTCATTTCTTACCACCCATCTTAAACCTTAACTCTACATCACCAGTTCCGAGCTTTATAGGTTGCCCAACTATTATATTTTCCGTAATTCCCTTTAAATAATCTACTTCTCCCTTAACCGCAGCCTCAAGCAGATTGTTTACGGTCATTTCGAAG
>CAZFII010000081.1:0-5973 GCA_964518925.1 uncultured archaeon | reverse complement strand
CCTTCTTCTCCAAAATCTTCGTTAAATAATACAGCATTTTAATCCGTGGTCTGATCTAATTAATATTCATTACTCCTTTAAATTGTCATCCTCTTTTGTCGAATGTGTTAACTTAGCGCGAAAAGTATATGTATTCAATATTAACATCTCGACCATCATAGCAAATTCTTTTTATTTCAAAAGCTATATCAATAAAGTGTGAAGAATACAGTTGGACTAGTCTTTGGACACTCATCGACTTCTGAATTCAACTTTGCAGTAAATCCGAACAATATTCCAAAGTTTGGTGAGTTTGTTACAGCGTTGAATAGAAACAACGAAACAGTTCTGGGAGTAGTCAAGGAGATCACGAACTTCAACAGAATGATCTTAGATGAGTACGCATTCGATTACATCTTAAAGAACATAGGCTTTTCCGAAAAACTAATGGAAAAAAACGAAGTAGTAGTTGCCTCTGCAAGGGTTTTAGGAGTCGTTAAGGAAACTGAAAGAAACGTTGAGGTTTTACCAAACAGAGTTCCAATAAAGCCTAGCTCCGCTGTAGAACTTGCAAGCGATGAACTCCTAAAGAAGATATTCACTGGTTGTGATGGCTATGTAAGAATTGGACATTTAATTGCAAGGAAAAACGTCTCTGTAGGCTTAAACGTAAACGAATTAGTATTAAGACATTTTGCCATACTTGCTATAACTGGAGGTGGAAAATCTAATACGGTTGCAGTTCTTGTAAACGATATAGTCAGAAAACTCAGAGGTACAGTCGTATTAATCGATCCACATGGTGAGTATTCATCTTACGTGTTTGAAGATGGGAGTGAAAAGTTCAAAAACGTATTACCAGCAGGAATAAGACCTGAGAGATTTGAGCCATGGGAGTTCTCATCTCTTGTTGGAGTGGATAGGGGTGCAACTGTCCAGAGGATGTATTTAGAGAGGATTTTTACTACCGTAAAAAACGAAAGGAAAACTGCTAAGGAGTTTGTGGAGAGGGTTTTAGATTTAATAGAGGATTGGATAAGTACTGCATCAAAGAAGGGGTATGTAACTTACTACGATGAAAACGGAATTGAGAGGACTGCTTATTTAAATAGAAAAGATTTGGACTCGTTATATAGAATTAAAGAATACGTATCGACTTTCCTAAGGAGATACGAAGACTTACTTACTCAGAACGATATGCTTGCAAATATAAAACCCGGGTATTTAAACGTTGTAGATTTGAGTGGTTTTGACGAGTATCAGATGAGAGTCATCGTTGCGTATCTACTAAGGAACATACTAATCGGTAGAATAAACTATTCAAGAGGAAGAACGAACTGGATAAAGATCTGTCCAGCTGTGAAAAAACCCATTCTGATAATAATTGAGGAGGGACATATATTTGCTCCGAAAGGTGAAAACGACGACGTAGTTAGATGGATGTCAAGAATTGCAAGAGAAGGAAGAAAATTTGGAGTTGGATTGGGTATTGTCTCTCAAAGACCTAAAAGACTCAACGATGATGTACTAAGTCAGTGCAACACCAAGATAATTCTAAGAATAGTCGAGCCAAATGATCAGAAGTACGTTCAACAGGCAAGTGAGCAGATAAGTGAGGATTTACTCAAGGATATAGCAGCGTTAGGCATTGGAGAAGCTGTGATAGTTGGGCCTGCTGTCAAACTCCCAGTTGCAGTTAAGATCAGAAAGTTTAAGGGACATTACGGTGGCTGTGATGCAGACATCGTCGATGAGTGGAGAAGGGAAGCGATAGATTTTAGTTTGGAAGAGTTAGCTATAGATTGATGAAATTTGCTCACATAGCGGATGTCCATCTTGGTTATGAACAGTATCACCAGAGTTGGAGAGCTGAAGATTTTGCAAGAGCTTTTAAAGAGGCTGCAATAAAAGCGATAAAAAACAAAGTCGATTTTGTAATAATCTCTGGAGATCTGTTTCATAGGAGTGTTCCAAATCCAAAAACTATTAGAGATGCAATAGACATACTTCTACTCTTTAAGAGAAATGGTATTCCAGTTTTTGCGATTGAGGGAAATCACGATAAGAGTATTAGAGACTTTTCGATTTATCATTTACTCGAATCTCTTGGACTCCTAAACCTAATAGGTTTAAGGAAGAAAAGAGTTGAAAACGAGTTTGTTACGAGTGTAAAGCTGAGTGAGAAAGTTTATTTGGTTAAAGGAGTTTTTAAAGATTTAGAGATCGTTGGAGATAGGTACAGAACAAAACTACAACTCGAAAAGGTTCTTCCTTACTTGAGGGCTGAAAGTGATGAAAGTGTTTTGGTATTGCATCAATCTATTAAAGAAGTCGTAGACGTTGAAATCGATTTGGCTTATGAGCTAACACTTAAGGATTTACCAAAGGCAAGTTATTACGCAATGGGACATGTTCACATACCAAAGGTATACGAGTTCAATGGTAGTTATATTGTTTATCCCGGCTCTCCAGAGAGATACGATTTGAGAGAAGCATCTCATAAGGTTTCGTATACATCTGATGAGTTAAACATTAAAGAGGGTATCAAAAAGGGATTTTACATTGTAAAGGACTTCAAGCCCGAATTCGTTGAGATACCTACAAGGGATTTTTACAGTGTATACATAGAAGCTTCAACTAAAAGCGAGATCGAAAGGAAGCTACTCGAAATACTGAGAAACGTTAGCAATGAGGCAATCTTAATAGCTAAAGTTGTATGTGAGATGGTCTCAGATGTTAAGGATTTAATAGATAGAGTTTCAAAATCTGTAAAATACGCTGATCTTAGATTTGAGTTCAAGAGAGATATTAAAACGGAAACGAAGTTCGTAAGTGAAAAAGATTTCTTCAACGATTTCGAGTTAGAGTTACTTGAAAGGCTTAAAGGAGATTTCGATGATTCGCTAATCGAATTCGTTAGAAACTACTTCATGTCAGATACTGAGTCTAAAATTAAAAAGGAAGAAAAAATAGTAAAAACTGTAGAAAGACCTAAGAAACCTAAAACGCTTTTAGACTTTATAGGGGGTGGATGAGTTGTTTCTGATTAAGGAGTTAACTATAAGAAACTTCAGATCTCATGCAAATTCTACTATTACGTTCGATACTGGAGTAAATCTAATATCTGGAAGGAATGGTGCTGGTAAGACGTCTATTTTGGATGCTATCCTCGTAGCTTTATACGGATCTAGACCTACTGGATTAAAGAAGGAGCAACTAGTGAGAGATGGAACAAGCGGATACAACATAAGACTCAAATTCGATTTGAACGGTAAGGAGTATATAATTGAAAGAAATAGCGATGGAAACACGAGACTTAGAGGAGATGTCACAATTGAAGGCGACTCAGCCGTTACGTCGTGGGTAGAGAAGAACATAGGTAGTCCTCATATATTTACGAGTGCTGTATACGTTAAACAGGGAGAAATAGACGAGATAATAAGAGATGAGGAAAGCAGAGAAAAAGTAATACGTAGGATTACGAGGATAGAGGATTTCGAGAACGCTTGGAAAAACATGGGTAAGCTTATAAGGGAATTTGAGAGGGAGAGGGATCATTATAAAAGTATTGTCGAAAAGCAGGAGATATACAAAACTTCTAAGGAGGAGAAAGAAATAGAACTGAAAGCTAAGGAAGAAGAGCTGAAAAACTATTTACAAAAGAAATCAGAGCTCGATAAAATTTTAAACGAGTTGAGTAAAAGATTAAATGAATTTGAAAGGATTGCGAAGAATGTTAAAGACTTAGAAGCTAAGAAAAACGAATTAATACAGAACAAGAAGGCTCTTGAAGCAGAGAGATCCGCAATAATTAAAACGATAGAAGATCTGAAAAATAGGATTAAAAAACTCGAAATGAATGCAAAGATTTGTAAGGAGATAGAAAGCGATGCAAAGAAGTACATAAAACTTGAAGAACTCTACAGAAATCTAAATAAGAGGTTTCGAGAAATAGAGGTTGAAATCTCTGAGCTCAAGAGAGAGAAGGATTTGCTTATATCGAAGCGGGATGAACTAGCTGATAAGATAAAAAAGAAAAGAGATATAGAAGACAGATTAAGAAAAATAGATAACGAAATATCAAATATCAAGGATAAAGCAGAGATTTGGAAAAACATTGAATTAAAATCTAAAAGGAGAGATCAAATAGTAGAATCAATAGGAGATGTAAATAAGGTTTTAAAGAGTTATGAACTTCTAAAAAGAGCTAAAGAAGAGAATGAAAAACTACATGCGATATCTGAAAAGCTAACTGAAAGGATTTCTAAGGTTAAAGCTGAGAGAGATCAAATAGTAGATTGCATAAAGAAAATTGAAACTGCAAGTGGAATATGCCCAATATGCAAAAGAGAACTCAGCGAAGAACACAAGAAAAAACTCTTAGAATCTTATAAGAGATCTTTAAAAGAAAAAGATGACGAGCTTTTAAAGCTGTTAGATAAGAGGAAAAAAATATCTGAAAAGAGGGAAAAGATTGAAAGCGTTTTAAGTAAGGAAGAGGCTATTATCAAGAAAAAACAACTCCTAGACGAACTCAAAAAGTTAGAGGATGAGTTAAAAGGATACGATTTAGAAGAATTGAAGAAGTGTTATGAAGTATATGAAAGTCTTAACTCTGAAAGAGATAAACTTAAAGCCGTTTTAAATGAGTTAGAGGGAGTAGAAGATCTTTTAAACGAAGTAAACCAAAGAATAGCAACTATTGAAAGTACAATAAGCGAAAGAGAGTCTGAAAAAAGAAATCTTTTAAGTAATTCAAATTACAAGAGTTTAGATGAAATCTTAAATGAAATGGATTCATTGAGAAGTAAATACGAAGAATGGAATAGAATCAGAGACTCAGAAAAGGAACTAGAACTTGAAAGGGAAAGACTTAACAAAGCTTATAAGAGATTAAATGAAATCGAGGAGGAACTCAAGAATATCGACGAATCCCTAAGAGATATTTCAGATAAAATTAAAGAGTTTGATTACGATGAAGAAGAACACAATAAGTTGAAGAACGAATACTTAGCAAAGTCTAAAGAACTATCAGCAATAGACGAAGGCATAAGAAACCTCAAAGAAATGATTGAAAGTATTAAAAAAGATTTAGAAAGATTAAATGTAACTATTGAACAAATAGAGGACTACAAGGAGAGAATTAGAACAATTGAAGATAAGATAATTCCAGAGCTAAGAAGAATCAGAGACAAGTACAGAACATATAAGAACACACTTGCCGAAACAGTATTCAAAGAGGTTGAAGAATACGCTAGCAAGATATTCGAAGAGATTACGGATGGAAAGTACTCTGGAATAAGACTTAAACAGATATCTGAAAGAGGAAAAGAAAAGCTCAAGGTTTTTGTTATACACAACGGGAAGGAAAGAGATATAAACTATTTGAGTGGAGGAGAGCTAATAGCATTGGGGTTGGCATTTAGATTAGCTTTATCGAGCTTTATGATTAAGGGAAGAGTTCCTATTCTAATATTGGATGAACCTACACCGTTTTTAGATGAGGAGAGGAGAAAGAAGCTTGTAGAGATTACAATCAACTACTTGAGGAGAATACCTCAAGTTATCATCGTAACTCATGATGACGAGTTAAAAGACGCAGCAGATAGAATAATATCCGTAGAATACGTGGGAGGAGTATCTAAAGTGTACGTGGAAGATTAAAAAATTAGAGTAATGATATCGCATTTTTTTCGCAAAAGACTTCACATGTTCTGCAATTTATACATACGTCATTGTTCCACTTAGCGACTCCATCAACCTTTATACATCCCATAGGGCAAACTTCTTCACATATTCCACAACCATCACAAGCGTTTTCATCTATGAAGATCATAATGATATTCAGTCCTTCGAAAATAAAAATCCATCGGAGACGTTTGACATCCTCCCCGCCCTTTACAGTAAATGCTAAAGTGAAATACTTGGCAATCAGATAAAAATCGTAATGGATTTTTAGGAAAAATAACCCCATTTAGGTCAACCACTGTTTAG
>CAZFII010000080.1:0-5974 GCA_964518925.1 uncultured archaeon | reverse complement strand
TGAAGGAATATTTGTAGAGATAAAGCCAGAGTTTCCGTTCTCTTTATGAGATTCATAAATACACAAGACAAAGCTAAAGAGCTTAGAAAGGCTTGCTTGTTTCCGTTCTCTTTATGAGATTCAGAGGTTGAGAAGCAAGCTATGATTAACGCTTACCGTCAGTATGGGATTATCCCGTTTCCGTTCTCTTTATGAGATTCTGAAAAAATGTATTTCGTGTATGTTTGGTATGAATATGATTAGTTTCCGTTCTCTTTATGAGATTCCGAATCTCAAATTCGAGATTTTATAGTGTTAACGAGATTTACACGGTTCTTGTATATAATTGTATTGGTTACCTATCTAACTCGATGACACTATATAAAGAGCAACCAATCGTAGTATTAAGCCGTTCTCGCTTAACGGAACTTAGTAAACTCCTACACATTTTTATAAACCACTCAAACCATCTAAAAACAAGATTAAAGCCATTTAATTAATCCATTGCGAACTACAACGTTGCATCTTACCTTATAAAAATATCCAAACGCAAAGCCCATTTGATAAGACCAAATCCTACACACAGAAAATCACTTTCATAAAACAATCAAAAGAATATCATTCAAATTCATTCAACAAATTAGACTATACAAATGCCGTATGTATAAATACCTCAGCGAATGAAATAAAGTAAAGCTATAACAACGCATACCCAAGCTTAGAAGGAAAAACCAATCCAATCTAAACGAATTCCAAGCAAAAACTCGATTTTTAAACTTCTGAAAACCATTCGGACTTCTGAAAAATTATCAGATGGTAAAACACAAGTGATATATACGTTCTAATTCACAAAATTCAAACGTGAAGATTCTCGTTGCAACAGTCGGTGGCACAGCCGAACCAATCTTAATATCTGCAAGGAAGATCGGCTTTGATAAGGTTATTCTCATACCGGGAAAACCCGCAAAAGAAATATTCGGAGATAAAGCAGTGGAAGGTAAACCAAACCCTATCGAAGTTGCTAAAGAGATTAAAAAGAAGTTGGAAAATTTCGGTGCTGAAGTAGAAATCCAAGCCGTAGATCCATTTAACTTCGAGGAGTGCTGTATTGAAACCCTGAAAATCCTCGAAAGCGTAAAATCTTTAGGTGAAGTTTACGTGAGCGTTACGGGCGGAACTAAAGTCCAATCCATAGCAGTATCTTGTGCATCTTTCATAGCGGGATGTAAGGTCATATACGTCCAAGAGTTAAAAGACGGTGCTGAATTAGTTGAAATTCCATACAATTTAGCACAATTTGACCGCCTTTCTAAAGTCAAAAAGGAAGTTATAAGGGTTTTGGAGGATGGAGATAGTTCGATAGAGATTGCTGAAAAGTTGGGCATCAGCAAGAAAACCGCATCCCAATATCTGAGAGAGTTGAAAGAATACGGTCTGTTAGAAGCTTCAAACGGTAAGGTTAAGAGGTACAAGCTTACTTTTCTCGGTAAACTCTGTAAAGCCAGATGGTCAAGGTGATAGCATGAGAGAAATCGTTGCATTGGGTGGATTACTTCACGATATTGGAAAATTCGTTCAAAGGGCTAATTGGGATGAAAAACGAACTCATGAGGAATGGGGTTACGATTTTCTCTACAGTCTTAAGGGTATGAACCCTTTATTCGAGAAGCTCGCTTACTTCGCAGGCTACCATCACAAGGACAGTCTAAACGTTCTGAAGATTGATGACGTCAGGCTGATAAACTCGTTATGGATTGTATGCGAAGCTGACAGCATTTCCGCATCTGAGAGGGTTAAAGAAAAACCGCAGTTTGGAAATCCTCTAACATCGGTGTTTTCATCCGTAAACTTGGGAATTAGCTCACCAAAAACAGTTTACTACGACTTGAAAAAATACGATCCAAACGATTTCTTCTATCCGATTAAGGAAAAACCACTAATAACTCAGAAAAAGTATCGTGATTTATACGATGATTTCAGAGAGGAGTTCATAAAGCTGGTTAAGAGTAGTTTAGACTTCAACAAGATATTGGCTTTGCTCGAAAAATACACGACCTTTATACCGTCAATGATGGGTGAAGAGAACGACATATCCCTCTACGACCACTTGAGGACTACTTCAGCCATTGCCCTTTGCATGTATCTCTATCACAAGAACGAACTCGATAAAGACATAAGGGACAGGATTCTCGACAGAAGGGAGAAAAAATACCTTCTAATTGGAGGAGACATATCGGGTATTCAGGATTTTATATACACTATTTCGAGCAAAGGTGCCTTGAAGTATCTTAGAGCGAGATCCGCTTACCTTGAGCTACTGACTGAAGATGTCGTTGCTGAGATAGTTGAAAGGTTGAACCTTACACGGGCTAACGTAATATACTGCGGTGGCGGACACTTCTACATTCTCGCTCCCAACACAGAAGAAGCCAAAAAAGCTATTGAAGATATAAGAACAGAGGTAAATAAATGGTTATTTGAGAAGTTCAAAGGCAAGCTATACTTGGCAATAGACTACATAGAGCTAAATGGTAATAATCTAACAAGCCTCAGGATTAATAATACGTCAATATGGAGGTGTATTGGAAGAAAGTTGAAAATTGCCAAAAACAAGAAGTTCTTAGAGATTCTAAACGATAGCCACGAACTAATCGAAGAAGATTACTCTACGAACAGTTTTGCATGCGACGTTTGTAGGGTTTATGCGCCTAAACTGTTTAAAGAAAACGATTTAGAAGTTTGCGAGATGTGTAAAGATTTACTCAGATTGGGTAAAGACTTACCGAGAATAAAAGCTTTCGTTAGATGGCGTTCCGATGAGAAGTTAGGCAAGCTTTATCCGTCCGTAAATCTACCGTTTTCCGTATTTTACGGTATATACGAGATCGAGAAGAACATTCAGGATGTACCCAAGAAAGCTTTGATATTCGTGAAAAACTCGTTTGGCTTAGAGGATTTATACAGTGTATACAGAACGATTCCGTACTTCGTTTCAGATTACGTCGTAACTAACGGTTACGAGATCAAGAACTTCGACGAATTAAGCAAGGAAGCCTTAGGCGTTGAGAAAATAGCAGTTTTAAAAATGGATGTGGACAACTTGGGTAGAATATTTTCAGAAGGTCTGCCCGAAGATAAGAGATCTCTATCGAGATACGCTACTCTCTCAAGGTTTATGAGTCACTTCTTCAAGAACTGTATAAGGTTGATAGCCGAAAGAGACGAGCAAGTCGCAAGTCTCCTCAAAAACTTACCTAAGCTCGCAGATAACGGTAAGAGGAACTTAGTAGTGGTTTATTCTGGCGGTGACGATCTTTTCATAGTGGGTGCATGGAACGACGTTTTCGAGATTGCTTTCGAAATTAGAGAGTTGTTTGGGGAATACGTAGGCTGGAATCCAAATTTAACGATTTCTGCAGGATTTGCCATATTCGATCCGAAGTATCCTCTATACAGAATGGCTAAAATTACGAATGACAGGCTTGAAAAGGCTAAAGAAGAAGGGGAGATAAAAAGAATAAAAACCGCTGAAGAAATTAAGGTTAAAGATCGAATAATGCTGTTTGAAAGAACTAAGCCAGCTATGAAAACGCATAAGCAATCTTACAAATGGAACGAATTTGAAGCAATCTGGAACAAATACATACCTAAAATCTGTAAATACGAGGACGGTAGATGTAAACTGAATGTTAGTAGAGCAATTCTGAGGAAAATATTGGAGGCAAGAGAGAAATATGTTCAAAACCCAAAAGGCTTGAAGTGGCACATTTCTCTAATCTATCACCTCTCAAGGGCTAAGTTAATCGATGTTTTCGGTGACTTGGCTAAAAGGGATGTTGATAAGGTCAGAAGTGGAGAACCTCAGGAGATTTACTTCATTGATGCTCCTTTGAGGATTTTGGATTTAGCGGTTAGGGGGTGATTTTATGGATAAACTGAAAGAACTGTTAGATGAGGGAAAACTCGTTGAATTGGGGCAAGAAATTGATAAATTGAATCGTAGTGGTAGAAGCCGTGAGGTAGTAGACTTCATTAACAAGACGTTTGAGGAGTTTAAAGGAAAAGCCGAGCAGTTTTTGGATTTGTCTCCAGATGATAGGCTAAAAATGGCTTTTATACTTGCAGCAAAGGCGACTGTAGTTGAAGGGATGAAAACAACGCAGATTAGAAAGATTTTGAGCATGTCTAACGGTATTTACAGGGGAATTAAGACGAAGAAATTAGGAGATATAAGCTCGGACGTCGCAAAAATGAGATACGTCTTAGCGTACACGGCTTCAAGGCATAAAGGTAGAAGAGATCCAATAACGCCAATCTTAGAAGTTTCTGATAAGATTTTACGGAAGTTAGACGAAAAAAGCTACGAGAAGTTTCACGAGTTCTTACAGGCTATTGTCGCTTATCATGTATTCTTAGGAGGGAGGGATTAATATGGGTGAAGTTCTGCTTGGAAAGGTTGTTATTAGGGGTAAAATCAAGTTAAAAACTGGGTTACGTATAGGTGCCCAAAGAGAAGCAGTGGAAATCGGTGGTATAGATAATCCAGTCATAAAAGATCCTATAACAGGTTTACCCTACATCCCCGGATCGTCGCTAAAGGGTAAGCTTAGGTCTCTGCTTGAGAAAGCCAAGGGTTTAGAGCTGAAGAATGTTGGAACCGAAAGAAATCCTATACGGATACACGTATGCGATAAAAGTTACGAGGACATCAAGAACTGCGAAGTCTGTAGGTTGTTTGGAACGAGTGGTAAAGGCGGGGATAACTTCCCAGCGAGAGTTTTGGTTAGAGATGCTTTTCTTACTGAGGAGTTCAAGAATAGATGGGATGAAGTCGTTGAGATAAAATATGAAACAGCTATAGATAGAATTACATCTGCTGCAAATCCAAGAGCAATGGAAAGAGTTCCGCCGGGAGTAGAATTTGAATTTGAAATTGTTTACAATGTTGAGGATGAAAGTACTAAGAATGTTGATTTGAAGAATCTGTTCAGTGCTATGAAGATGCTCGAAGACGACTACTTGGGCGGTTGCGGTTCGAGAGGATACGGTAAAGTCGAGATTCTGATAACCGACATAGTAGAGAGAACAAAAGATTACTACTTCGGCAATAAAGAAGAAAATAAGCTGTTGCTTGACGAGAATGGAGTAAGAGTTGGAGATGTTTTAGAGAAATTCGACAGCATATTCGGAACATGAAAGCTGTTAAGCTTAAGTTCAAAACTCCCGTAAGGATCGGAGACAGAGGAATAGGATTGGAGAGCGTTTCGGAAGTTATACATTCCGACACACTATTTAGTGCTATAGCAAATGCCCTATCAGATTTGAATGAGGATGTTGTTGAATTCGTTGAGAAAGTTAGCAACGGAGAGCTTAGGATTTCCTCGGCTTTTCCTTTTAAGCAAGACGAGTATTATCTACCAGCTCCAGTTAAGCCCTACGAGAAAAAGGTTGATCCTTTCGTGCCTAAGGATGTATTCGAGGATTTGCTGATTTACAACGAAGTGGATAGAGAAATAGAAAAAGAGGAACCATACAAGGAATTTGAACTACCAAAGGTTGCTGTAGATAGGATTACTGCTAACACGAGCATATACTATGTCAGCTTACTGAAGTTCGACGACGGTGGATTCTACTTTTTAATAGAAGGAAACGGCAGAAGGCTAATCGAGTTGGCACTTATATATTTAGCGGATGAAGGAATAGGTGGCAAGAGAACATGGGGCTTGGGTAGATTCGAATTTGAGTTTACGGATTTCAAACTGAAGATTCCAAAGAATTCAAATGCGTTCGTTACGTTATCGGTCGTCTTTCCTCAAAACTTGAAATCTATAGCATTTTGGAAGCCGTTGATTAGAGGGGGATGGACATTCTCAAGGAAAGGTAAACAGATCAGAAAGCCCGTAATTATAATGGCTTCTGAGGGATCTGTGTTTGGTGAGGAAGAGCATGGTAAGGTTATAGACTTGGACGAAATCGTAAAAGGATTTTCCGCTAA
>CAZFII010000079.1:0-6104 GCA_964518925.1 uncultured archaeon | reverse complement strand
AAGGGAGGTAAAAGATAGTTACAAGAAAACATACGGAAAAGATTTCGATGAAGTGCTATCAACACTAATTAAAATGGGCATATTGATCATAGATTACCGCCCAGAAAAGCGTAGAGCTGGAAGTAGAGGTCATCCACCATTCTGGGTGCTAAGATTAACACCCATAGCAATAAAATATTTAGTAGAATATGCAATAGAAGGAAAGATTTAATAAATTTAATAATTAAAAATAAAAATTTTATACTTTAACATAAATCTTTCTCTTAGCTTTTCTCTCTGCATGATCACCCGAGTAACTACCCTCAAAAACCTCTCCACAAATCTCGGTATTTTCAACAGTCCCGAGTTGGCTGATAATTTTCGGGTAGGGGATTAAGATTTGAATAGAGGTATCTGAATGATTAGGGAGTAGTGGGTGATTTTTGAACTTTTCTTTGAATTGGGTTTGTTGGATTAAATCCACGAAATTGCTCTGTTGAAAAATTGATGATTGCTGAGTCTAAATCTCAAATGGGAGGAAATACATTTCGTTAAATGTCGTTTGTTTGTTATTTATATATCATCAATGTTACAATCGTAACTTTTAACAGAGCATATTTAAATCGTCTATGGTGTGACGTCATAACCATACTGTAAACCTACTAAGATTTTTTGTTTACTATCTAATGGAAAAATTTAAATATTTAAGCTTTATTTCATGGATTATGAAAAACAAAACGTTAAAACTTGTATTATCCACAACTATGGCTGTTATTACAGCAATCACTGCTCAAATAAAGTTTAACATTGGCCCAGTTCCATATACAATGCAAAACTTTGGAATAGTACTCTCTGGGTTGTTGTTAGGTGCTTACTATGGAGCCTTAGCTCAAATAATATACTTGTGTATGATTGCAATTGGTTTACCCGTTGCATCTGGATTTAAGGGTGGCATCGGGATTTTACTTGGCTACACTGCCGGATACCTCTGGATGTTTCCTATTTCAGCTTTTATAATTGGTTTGATAAGAAAGGCGATTTGGAGGAATGGAACAAGGTCTGAACTATTCCTTATCTGGATTTTTAGCTGTTTAGCAGTACTTCCAGTTTACTTAGTTGGTTTCTACGTATTCTACATCTACGCAACGGGAAACAGAACGTTAATGGGTTGGTGTGTTAGTGTTTTAAAGTACTTTGGCTTAAATCTAAATCCATTTTGGGCGATATTTTTTGCAAGCGTTTTGATATTCATGCCACAGGACTTCTTCGTCGATCATGTTTTAGCAGTGGTCGTTTACAACTACTTAATAGACCTAATAAGACAGAAGGGAATAGAGCTATGATAAAACTAAAAAACGTATCCTATACGTATCCAAACGGTGTTAAAGCTCTAAGAAACTTAAATTTACAGATAGATGACGGAGAAAAGGTATTCATAGGTGGAAGTACTGGAAGCGGAAAATCTACACTACTCAGAATTTTTAACGGTTTGATACCAAACTTTTACGGAGGAAGACTTGAAGGAGAGGTTTCAATATATTCTACAAAAGATAAAAAAGAGTTAATCAAAAGGGTGTACTTCGTTTCGCAAAACGTTGAGGAACAGATTGTTTCAAGCGTTGTGAAATACGAAATGTCTTTTCCATTAATGCAGAGAGGGTACGATTTCAAAGATGCAATTGAAATAGTTTACGATATTTCAAAGAAATTAAAAATCGAACATCTATTAGATAAAAAAACTCACGAACTTTCAGATGGAGAAAAGCAGATGATTTTAATTGCTGAAGCAATTGCTTGTGAAGTGGATTGTATAGTACTAGATGAACCCTTTGCACATCTCCACCCAAACATCTCTGAAAAGATTTTAAAGTTAATACTAAGAGAAGATAAAACTGTAATATTATCTGAGCATAGAGTTGAATTTGCAAGTTACTTCGATAGGGAGTTTTGGTTTAACAAGCCAAATTTTTACGAGATTGAGCTTGAAGATGGAGATTTGGGTGATACAGTTGTAAAAGCCGATTCGATATCTTTTAGCTATGGAGACAAAGTTTTGTTTGATGATCTCTCATTTGAATTTCGAAGAGGAGGGATTTACGCTATAATTGGCTTAAATGGCTCTGGAAAAACTACGTTGTTGAAGCTTATAGCTGGATTACTAAAACCAAAAGAAGGTAGCATAGAGACTAAAGGCTCTGTTTCATTAGCCTTTCAATATCCAAACTACCATTTTTCAGAAAATACAGTTGAAAGAGAAGTCGATTTTAATCTGTTGAAGATGTTTGAACTTGAAAGACTTGCAAAGAGGCATCCGCATTCCTTGAGTAGCGGAGAAGCAAAGAGATTGTCAATTGCTAAGGCGTTTAGTGGCGATATAGTCTTATTAGACGAGCCAACTGCTGGACAAGATTACATCTTCAGAAACAAATTGTTAGAAATTGCGAGAAAAAGCGGTAAGACTGTAATAATAGCAACACACGATTTAAGACTTGCTAAGGCTTGCGATGGAGTGATTGACCTTGATAAGAAGACTACTTTTAACTGCTAATGAAGCTTTAGCAACTTATTCACATTTAGATGCAAGAATAGCACTTATATCTGCTACTATCGTAGCATTAGCCGTTTACTTATCGAATTTTAATGTACTTATATCGATTTTTGCCGTATTCATATCTCTAATTGCATGCAAGAGTCCTCAAAAGATTTTAAAGGGTTTAACAGCATCAATTCCATTTGTTTTATTTTTCTCTATTTCAAGCTATCTTTTAAGTGGAGATTTGACATACGTTACAAAGACTACTTTTGGAGTTATTGCATTGATTTCAGTTGGAGTAGGAATACTTTACGGAACTCCTCCAGAGGAAGTAGTTAATGCTCTTGTGTTTTTTAAAGTACCGTATAGGTACGCCTTTTTAATTGCATTGGCATTTAGGATGTTTCAGATTTATATAGTAGATCTCATACACGTAGTAGAAGCATTAAAAATGAGTGGAGAAAAGGGATTAAGCTATTACAAAAAACTCATGAAAACTTTTGCATCTATTGCAGTTCTTAGATCCTTAGCTATATCTGAAGCTCTGTATTCCAAGGGTTTTGGTTTAGAAAACGTTAAATCGTACAGTAGAAAAATCTCAAAATCTGATGTGGTTTTATTGATTTTATCTTCATTTTTGCTGATTTTAGCAATTATCGAATAGGAAACTCATTACCGCACCTAGGACACCTTATCATTCCACAATTTCCCATATACGAATGGGGACAACCAGAACATGCAAAAGTTCTCGCATAGCTTACATCGAATCTAAATCCACATCTATTGCAGACGACTATCTTTTTCATAAGTTCTGTTAAATGTGCTGAGTTTTAAGTTTTGCTATAATATGTTTTATCAATGCAAAGCAAATTTAAAGCTTGTAGTACTCTTTTAACTATGAAAATCGCTGTAATTGGTGCGGGATTGACTGGGTTAACGGTTGCGAATGAATTAAAGGATTTTGCAAACGTTGTAGTGTTTGAGCATAGAGACATAGGCGGATTACTCGCATCCTTTTATAAAGGATATCATATAGAAAAGTTTTACCATCACTGCTTTAAATTCGATAAAGAATTAATAGAAATTATAAAAAAATTTGGATTAATTTCGAAACTCAAGTGGAGGATAGCTAAAACTGGATTTTTTGTAAATGGAAAGATTTACCCACTTAATACGCCAATTGAAATTATCAGATATCCATTTTTGGGATTTAAGGATAAAATCAAACTTGCAATCTTCACACTTAAAAGCAGAAGAAGAGATTACAAAAAATACGATGAAATCTCTGCAATAGACGGTATAAAATCAGAATTAGGTGAATCTCTACTAAAAAACTTCTTTATACCACTTCTAAAGGGTAAATTCGGAGAAAACTACAAAAATGTTAGCTACGCATGGCTTTTGGCAAGAGTTGCAATCAGAAGCAATAGAAAACTAAAAGGAGAAGAAATAGGTTACCTAAGGCATGGATTTCACCAGTTGATCGAGAAAATGTGTGAAGAAATAGAGATAAGAAGGGAAAAGGCTAAAATATCGAAACTGGGTTCATGGCAAGTAAACGGGGAAAAATTCGATGCAGTAGTGTATACTGGCTCTTTAGCTGAATTCGAGTTTTACAAGTTTCCGATAAGGTATCAAAGCTCTGTATGTGTTTTAATTGCCTCTAAAAGGAGTTTAACCGATGATATCTATTGGATCAACGTTGTTGACGATTTATCTTTTAAAGCAGTTATAGAACATACTAACTTCATGCCCTTTGAAGATTATGGAGAGCATTTAATCTATCTTGCAAGCTATACAACCCCTGAAAGTAAGTTGTTTAAGCTTAGCAATAATGAAATCGCTAAGATATTCATATCAGATTTAAAGAGATTTGGGATAAAAGAGGAGGATATAAACTGGTTTAGAGTTTTTAAAGCCAAGTACAGTAGTCCTATTTATGAGAGAGGCTATTTAAATAAGGTAACTCCATACAGATTTGCAAATGGGTTGTATATAGCTGGAATTACCTCAAAGCCAAACTACCCAGAAAGAAGCATGAATGGCAGCGTTAAAGCTGGAATAGAAGTTGCAGAAATCATAAAGAGAGATTACTCATTATCTTCTCGATAACTTCTGGAAGTCTTAATCTTGCGTATTTCTCAAAGCTTTCAAAAATCCTTAATCTATATCCATCAAATTCGCATACACCAGCTTCTTTAGCTTTAATGAAGTATTCCCTAGCGTTATTCAAAATTGGATAGACATCGTAATTGAATAAAGGATAGACCAAAGCTAAGAACTCGTTTATAAGTTCTTCATCAATACTGGCATAGCTTAGCTTTAGTAGAACTTCAATCGCCTCCCTTGCAAATCTGTATTCTTCCTCAATTTCCTCACCAAAGGGAGAATAAGTCTTAACTTTAACGGCTAACCCCATATTCATTAATTCTTTAGCTAAATCTATAGCTTTCGAATTTAAAACAGTCTTTGTAAGAAATTCACATACTTGAGCTTTTGGATTCTCCGCCTTAAATACATTCATGAACTCTATGGGAACGCTGCTCATAAACTTCATTAGAGATTTAAAAGAGTAATCTTCTGGTTTTAAACCGATATCTACAACTCTTAACTCTCTTGATAAACCTACTGCTAATACGTATGAAATTGGATCTTTAGCTAACTTTTTCAATTTCTTTTCAGATCTAGATATCCTATGTCTTATAACTTCTTCAGCCAATCTATAGCCATCCCTACTAAGACTTACAAAGTACTTTGGTTTTATCTTTGAAATCGAAGATTCTGTTATCAAATTCCAGTAGGAGAGCTCTGGAAGTAGGATACCCAAATTCTTATAACTGTAGTCGTCCACTCTATCCTTAAATATCTCTTTAGCCATGTATATGAATGCTACAGCACCGAGAATTGCTGCGGCCTTAGTACTTGGTAGTTCATCTATGATGTTTTCAGAAATAGAGCTACTCGTTTGAATTCTCTTATCGTAATCCAGATTGAAGTAACTGTAAATACTTTCTAAACTCTTGCAATTACTACAAAATCCAATTACTTTACGATCTTTAAAGGGATAAGAGTTCAATCTTTCTATACACGAATCGAGATTTCCAGCATAAAAATCTAAACCAATCGACATTCTTCCAAATACTGCAATATCTATCCACCCAATTTGAACTTTAAAAGGGGAAACCACTCTATATCCCGCCTTTTTTAATGATTCTGCTAAGGCTTTTCTATTGAATAAAAACTCCATAATTAGATTTTGTTAGCAAGCTATAAAACAATAGTGATTTAGATTTATTTTATAAATTTCAAACATTACCACAACAACGATTAACGCATCAAATCTCGGTATAGGTTTTTCTTGTATAGGTGTTGGGGTAGCTATACTACCTGCACGTCTTATTATTAACTTGAGATTTAACTTCTATAATATCTCTGGATTATCTCCAAACCAGAAATAACTCTTAGGTTTTACTCTGCAGGTCGTGACACCATATTGTAGCCAATTTAAATACATCAACAATGTTGCATCACCACCTAAGTTTTCAGTATAAAAACTTTACACAATGCTAAAATAAAATATTTAACAATAATA
>CAZFII010000078.1:0-6107 GCA_964518925.1 uncultured archaeon | reverse complement strand
ACATTTTCAAGATAGGCTTCGCCTCTCGGTGTAAGCACATAGTATTTCTTTCCGTCCTCTTCAACAGCCTCAATAAACAAAGCTTGCTCAAGCAAATTCAGATGCATCTTCGCCTGAGCATCGGTGAGGTTAAACCTCTCCTTTATCTCATCAAAGCTTTTCTTTCCACCAATACCGATAAATTTGATGATTTCTCTCCTGATTCTATTTTGTAAAGCGATTAAACCTATTTTATGATCCTCAGTCGGATCTCTCAGCTTTCCTTCCTTCTTCAATCTCTCAAGCCATTCTTGCTTTCTTCTTAATAGCTCATTTTTATCCTTCATAATCAAGCTTAGATTTAATGGAATATTAAGATTATTGTATTTAGTATCATTTCGTCTTATTCGAAATAGCTAAACTACTAAAAAATAAAACATAACCGAGGAAGGGTTACCTTTAAAAATTACCTTAAGAAGAGGTGAGTTAGAATCTTTTTGATCAAATATGATAATTTGCTTCCCATCATAACACTAGTCCACATGAATATTGCTATGAAGAGCTATCTCAATTCCATATCTCAGTCTGAAGGTTCCGGTCGCTATGGCAGATAAGATATCTGTTATAGCAACGCCGACACCAAATTTTATTGTTAAATATATCATAAAAGTTTTTATTTATAATTTTATAACTATTATTATATAAATAGTTTCAATTTTATTAAAATTGATGGGCTATAAAAACTAAAATCCATAGGTTTTATTTATTAGTTCCAGCAGTTATTAACTGTGGATATAGTTGGACTCTACAAAAAAATGGGTAAACACTCATGGAGAGTTTTAAATGCTATATTCAAGCATATGTGGGATTATGAATTCGTTCCGTTGCAGATTATTGCAAGTGATGCTAAGATAAGCGAAGATAAAGCCAGAAACATTCTTAGATACCTCTCAGACATGAAAATCGTTGTAAATAAGCAAACCGAATATGAAGGTTCTTCTTTCACCTTTTTAGGTTTAAGTCTTTATTCACTCTACAGACTTGTAAAGAGTGGAGAGATATCCATGATTGGAAAAGTAATGGGAGAAGGAAAGGAAAGCGTAATATTTAACTGTTATTCAGATGTGTACGGTGAATGTGTTCTAAAATTTCATAAAATAGGTTACTCTAGCTTTAAAAAGGTTAAAGAGAAAAGAAGCTACGGAAATCTGCACTTTTCAGTTTTAGCTGTAAGATCTGCTAAAAACGAGTTTAAAGCTTTAAAGAAACTTAAGGGTCTAGCAGTTCCAGATGTTTATGCATGGGAAGGAAATGCAGTTTTAATGCAGTTGATAGATGCAAGAGAGCTGTACAAAGTCAGGTTAGAGAATCCAAAGGATGTCCTAGACATGATATTAGATGAAGTTAAAAAGTTCTATAGGAGAGGGATAGTTCACGGTGATCTAAGTCAGTACAACATTCTGGTTAGCGAAGAAGGTATATGGATTATAGACTTTCCTCAGAGTGTTGAAGTCGGAGAAAACGGTTGGAAAGAACTCTTAATGAGAGATATAGAGAATGTATTAAGCTACTTTAAGCGAGTATATCGCATAGAAAAAGATTTTAATTTAGTGTACCAAGAAGTTTTACAAGAATGAATGTTGTATTCGGTGTAGATATAGTAAGGGGTTCTGCTCATGGCAAGATAAAACCCAAGTACGCTCTTGTAATCTTAGAGAATGGAAAGGAATTAAAAAAGATAGTTTCAAAATCCAAGCTTTTCAGACTAATTAGAGATAAAAAGCCTGAAATAGTTGCTTTAGATAACATCTATGAGGTTTTTGAGTCAAAAGAGGAGTTGATAAAGTTTTTGAGAAGTATACCTGTAAACGTTAAACTCGTACAAGTTTCCAGAAATACATCACTCCAATCTCTTGCAAGGAGGTTTGGCTTAAAGATAAATATAAGAAATCCAATGGACGAGGCAAAAGCCTGTGCATATCTCGCTTCCTTTGGTATAGGAGAAGTAGTTTCTGTTTTCATGGATAAAACGAGAATCATTGTCTCAAGAAACAGAAGCTTAGGGAAAGGTGGATGGAGGCAAAAGAAATACAGTAGAAAAGTTCACGATGCCGTTAGAACTGTATATAGAGAGATAAAAAAGAAGTTAGACGATTTAAATCTTGAATACGTCGAAGAGATTAAAAAGGGATATGGTGGAATTTCTAAGGGAATACTAATCGTTAACGCTCCAAAAAGCGAAATACCATTTAATTCCTTCAAGACGAGAGATGTACAGGTTAGAGTTGAAGCCATTGAAAAGGATAAGATAGAATTTATACCGCTTTCAAAAACCAAATGCTATACTATTGTAGGAATCGATCCCGGTATGACTACTGCAGTCGCTGTAATCGATCTAAACGGCAATCTAATAGATGTAAAGAGTAAAAAGGGTTGGAGTCCATCGGATGTTATAGAGTTTATAACTTCAACTGGAAAACCAGTCCTAATCGCTACAGATAAGAGCAATCCACCGGAATACGTTCAGAAGATAAAGGCTTCATTCAATGCAGTCCTATATACGCCAAAAGAGGACATAAGCGTTGAGAAGAAAAAGACTCTTACTTCAAAGTATAAATATTTGAACGATCATGAAAGAGATGCATTAGCTGCGGCAATTGATGCGTACAACTCATACAAGAATAAGTTGAGAAACATCGAAAAAAGAATTCCAGCTGGAGTAGATATAGATAGAGTAAAAGCCGAAATAATAAGGGGAATGCCGATAAAGATATATGAAATTGATAAAAAAGAAGAGATAAAAGAAGTCAAAGCATCACATGAAGAAATACCAAGAGAAGAGATTGAAAGAAGAGATAAAATCATAAAAGAGCTAAGAGAAGAAAACGAAATGTTAAGAAAGAAGATTTCAGAGTTAAAAAGGGAAATTGAAAGACTTCAAAACAAATTGATTGCGATTTCAAGCGAAGAACACGAAAAGATAAGAAAGGACAACTATGTAAGATCCCTTGAAAACGAGATAAAGAATCTTAGAAGGTTAATTAAGCAGAAAGATGAAGAGATAGAAAATTTGAAGAAGAAACTTGAAGAAATCAAGAAACTTAAATTCCTTGAGTTTACTGGATGGAGAAGTGTCAAGATGATCAAGAAGTTCACAAAGGAGGAAATAGAAAGAGTTGAAAGAGAATTTGGAATTTCAGAAGGAGATGTAATCTTTATTAAGGATTCAAGCGGGGGGAGCAGGACTCTTGCTGAATATCTATGCAAGAAGGGTATAAAGGCAATAATATACGAAAACGAGATGTCTCATTTAGCTTCTGAAGTCTTTGATATGTACAACATCCCAAGAATTCACGTAAACGAAGTTGAAATAATCTGCGGCGAAGAATTAGCAGTAGTTAATTCAAATAGTTTTGAAGAAGTATTTAAAGAGAAGTTAAATGAATTAAAAGAGAAAAAGATTAACAAAATCGAAAAACTGTTTGAAGAGTATAAACTTAGGAACTTGTATTAAAATAAATTATAAAAACTCTGGTGGTAATTGCATTAGATTATTTAAAAACGGTAGATGACAAAGTTGGCAACCACCACATTGTGGATGATTTAAATACTTTATTGACAAACCTCAAGTTTATAAGCTTTATAAAGGTGCTTTAGGGTGTGTTAACTTAAGGACTCAAGCTTTAAATATTGAATACTTTGCACTAAGTTGACACATCCGTGCTTTAAATACTTAGTTAAAAACTTGAATATTGTAAAAGATTAGGTAAAAGTTTTTAAAACCTACTGTAAATCCCTTAATGGGGGGCCGTAGGGTAGCCTGGTTATCCTCCCGGCTTTGGGAGCCGGTGACCCGAGTTCAAATCTCGGCGGCCCCATTAACAAAAAACGTTAAATAGTATCCTATCGTAAAGTTTAACATGTCTTTAAAAGAAAGGGTTAGAGAACTCGTTGAAAAAGAAATAAAGCCATATCTTATGGCCGATGGTGGAGACATAGATGTAATCGATGTTGATGAGTCAAATGGTGTTGTCAAGGTAAAACTGCTTGGAGCTTGTAGAGGTTGTCCGCTGTCTATGATAACTCTGACTTCCTTTGTTGAAAGGTATTTGAGGACAAAGATTCCCGAAGTAAAGAGAGTAGAGGCCGTACCGTAACGTACTTTTAAATTTTAATATAAAATTCGTTACAAAACTTTGAATTTTATTAATTTTTGAAATGATAGATAAAATCAAAAAAATAAGAGAAAACATAAAGTTGTACACATTGATGACAGATTTAACATCAACATCTCGGCGATACTTCGTTATAGGGTATTTCGATGGTGTTTTAACTATTCTAGGTATGATTATTGGCGCACATTTGAGTGGAGAAGCCAGTGCAAACCTCATATTATCTGCAGGAGTTGCAACTGCTTTAGCTTTAGGAATTTCAAGTGCTTGGGGTGCTTTTGAAGCTGAGAGAGTAGAACAAATGCTTTTAAAGTTGGAAAAAAAGAGGGCAATGCTAGTGGATTCCCAAGGATGTATCATAGATAGAGCACACAAATTCGCTACTTACATATCTTCAGCAGTTCACGGAATCGCACCCATAATAGCAGCTTTAATTCCGCTAATCCCATATACAATACTCAAAGAAGACTATGCGTTTATAGCTTCTCTAACAATAGGATTTGCAAGTCTGTTTATAGTTGGACTTATACTGGGTAAGATAGGTAAATGCAACGTATTTTTAAGTGGATTAAGGATGGTTTTAGCTGGAGTTGTTACGGTAATTGTGATATCCGTGCTAAGTCCAAGTCATTTCAGATAAATTACTTCAACTTCTTCAAGTCTATTTCTGTAAATATAAGCCTTGACACCATCTATTCCAATGATAACCCATATCATTCCAGTTTGTTTTAAGCCTTGAATGTCTAAACTCGATGGTTTTGCTAATCCAAACGGATGTGTGTGAAACACTGCAACTATATCCAAACCCCTTTTTTCGGCATCAACCCATATCTCGTACAAGTTATACGGATCTATTTCAAATTCGTTGGGATTTTTTGATGCGTTCTCAACTTCTACTATTTCTTCAACTACTATACAATCTCCGTTTTTGTGTCCTAATAAAACTCCACACCTCTCTACATCACAGATTATCGAAACCTCTTCTTTTTCATCTCTAATAGCAATGAAATCCTTTATGCTTTCTGGAAGTAGTATTTTCATTTAATCACCGTCTTTCAAGTTTTTCTGGATTGTGAATTATTGTCAAGCAGAGTGAGATCAACTTATCGAAATGAGGTAAGTCTTCATCGCATTGGAAGCAACTCTCCTCATCGTTTATAAATAATTTTAAAGTGTCGACTTCAATTTTATATGTTTTTCCTCCAGACCTTATAACTATAAAGTTGTCTTTCGGTTTTGGGATTACACCAGATTCAACCAACTCCATAAAGAGCTTCTCGGCTTTACCTTCTGGAGAAGAAAAGTAAAGGGAAAGAATTTCTTCTTCGCTAACTCCAATTGCATTCATCCATTCATTTCCCTTTATTCTTAAGTCTTTGAAGAGTACATTCAATTTCATCAGTTTATCCTGGCTTAGTAACTTATATAATGGGATAACTCTCCTATATCCTTCAACTTCTTGAATACATACGTATACTTCCTCAGTAGGCGTTATATTTATACATTTAACCTCCAATTAACCACCTCTTATCGCTGGAACCAGTAAGATCTTGTCGGAATCTTTAATCTTTCTGACGTCTTCTATTCCTATGTTCTCTCCCGCCTGATTTACTGCAATTCCACCCTTTGTTAAATGGTTGAGAATCTCTTCAATAGCTGTAGACAGCGGAACTTCTACTTCTATATGTCCTCCGCTCGTCAACTTTCTCAACCAAACCATATACAACTGTAGCTTTCATCGGTAAAAAATTTAACGATAAACAATGCATGTTCATGTTATCATTTTATATAATATTAAGATTTATAGGTCGTAACATAGTATGGATGATTTATGTTGCATCATCACCCAATTTGGCTATAATAATATTTATTTATAGTTGTGACATAGAGCATGTCAACTCAGAATGTGTTAACTTAACGCGAAAAGCATAAATATTCAATATTTAAAGCTTATGC
>CAZFII010000077.1:0-6152 GCA_964518925.1 uncultured archaeon | reverse complement strand
TCCAGAGCGTATAATCGAACAGTACAGAAAAGAAGCGGAGCAGAAAGGTAAGGCCACATTTGAGTTTGCATGGGTAATGGACAGATTAAAGGAAGAGAGAGAAAGAGGTTTAACAATCGACATAGCTCACAGAAAGTTTGAAACTGATAAGTACTACATCACGATTGTAGATTGTCCTGGACACAAAGACTTCGTTAAAAACATGATTACTGGTGCTTCGCAAGCAGATGCTGCGGTATTAGTAGTAGATGTAGTTGAAGGTGTTCAACCTCAAACGAAAGAGCACGTATTCCTTGCAAGAACTCTTGGTATAAATCAACTGATCGTAGCTATTAACAAAATGGACAGAGTAAACTACGATCAAAAAGCCTACGAAAAGACTAAGGAAGCTGTAGCTAAGCTCTTGAGAATGGTAGGATATAAGGTAGATGAGATTCCATTCATTCCGATATCAGCGTATTATGGTGACAACGTAGCAAAGAGGAGCGATAAGACACCATGGTATAAAGGTCCAACGGTTATGGAAGCTTTCAACTTGCTAAAACCGCCACAAAAGCTTGTAGACAAACCACTTAGAATTCCAATACAGGATGTGTATTCGATAAGTGGTGTTGGGACAGTTCCAGTTGGAAGAGTTGAAAGTGGAGTACTTAAAGTTGGAGATAAGGTAATCTTTGAGCCACCGGGTATAGTAGGTGAAGTAAAGAGCATAGAGATGCACCACGAACCACTCAAAGAAGCTTATCCGGGTGACAACATAGGTTTCAACGTAAGAGGTGTCAGCAAGAAAGATCTGAGAAGAGGTGATGTTGCTGGACATCCAGACAATCCGCCAACTGTTGCAAAAGACTTCACAGCTCAGATCATCGTATTGCAACATCCAACTGCTATTACCGTTGGTTATACACCAGTAGTTCACGCCCATACAGCTCAAGTAGCATGCAGATTTGTTGAACTGCAAAAGAAGATTGATCCAAGAACTGGTGCTGTAAAAGAGGAGAATCCACAGTATCTAAAGACTGGTGATGCGGCAATAGTTAAACTGGAGCCAACAAGACCTATGGTTATTGAAAGGGCAAGAGATATACCACCACTTGGCAGATTTGCAATCAGAGACATGGGTATGACTATCGGTGCTGGAATGGTAATAGATGTAACTCCAAGGAAATAACTTTTTTTGATTTTTATGCCGATAAAGGGTCCTAAAGCAAGGATTAGGCTTTCTGGATTAAATCCAAGGGATTTAGATAGAATTTGCCAGCAGATAAAAGAGATCGCTCAAAAGACTGGTGTTGAGATAAGTGGGCCAATACCCTTGCCAACGAAGAGACTAATAGTACCAGTTAGAAAGGCTCCGGACGGTGAAGGCAGTGAAACATGGGATCACTGGGAGATGAGAATTCACAAGAGGTTAATAGATATCGCAGCAGATGAGAGAGCTTTAAGGCAGATAATGAGAATACAGATTCCAAAGGATGTAAACATTGAAATAGTTTTAGAGACTTAATGCAACTGAGAATAGTTTTTTTAGGAACTTCTGGTTCTATTCCGAGTGTTAATAGAAATCATTCTTCTATTTTTATTCAATTTGGTAGTTATAGATTTTTATTTGACTGTGGTGAAGGTACTCAAAAACAGATGATGATAGCAAAAACTGGATTTAGAAATTTAGATCACATATTCATAACTCATCTGCATACAGATCACTATATAGGACTATTTGGATTGCTTGAAACGATGTCACTGAATGAGAGGGAAAAACCGTTGTATATCTACGCCCCAAATGCGGAGATTCTTAGGCATGTGTTTGAAGTCCTAGGCTACGATAAGTTGAACTATGAAGTAAATGTTAAGGAGTTAAAAGACGGTGATGAAATCAAGTTTAAGGATTTTAAGATATTGGCTTTTAAAACGGAACACATAGTTCCAAGTTTAGGTTATGCATTAATTGAAAAGGATAGAAGGGGTAAATTCGATAGGGAAAAGGCTGAGAAGGTTTTAGGGATACCGCCTGGGCCGTTGTATTCTAAGCTTGCAAGAGGTGAAAGTATAGTTTGGAATGGTAAAGTTATAACTCCAGATATGGTTTTAGGGGAAAAGAGAAAAGGTAGAAAGATCGTTTACACTGGCGATACTAGACCATGCAATAGAACTGTTGAAGTTGCAAGAGATGCAGATGTTTTAATTCATGACTCATCTTTTACGAGTGATTTAATAGATTGGGCTGTTGAGAGTGGACATTCAACTGCAAGAGAGGCTGCTGAAATTGCTAAAAGGGCTAATGTGAAGAAACTCATACTTACACACATAAGTGCAAGGTATTCTAAAGACGTTACCCCTTTGCTTAAAGAGGCGAAAGAGGTTTTTGAAAACGTTTTAATTGCTGAAGATTTTATGAGTCTAGAGGTTAGATATGAAGAGGTGATAGTATGCTCTACATAAACACGTATTTGGATAAATTGGGTGAACTCGTGAGAGGAGAAGTTGGGGTTGAGAGGGCTTATGAGCTCACTGATGTGAACAAAATCGTTGAGATGTTTAAGAAGGATTGCGATGAAATACTAAGGCTTTATAAAGAGGGGAAAGCGAGTTATGAAGAAGTCAAGAGGAATTTCCATTTACTTAAGATGTATGTAATTACACAACTGTCACTGCACTTTGAAAAAGTCAAAGAGATTGCGAGAAGTAAAGGTGTTGAAATAGATAGAAAACTCGATAAAAGCATTGTTAACGATATAGCAATGTACATTCACGAGGTAGATGAGAAAATTTAAGATTCTATTAACTAACGATGATGGAATTTATTCAGCTGGATTAAAAGCGGGATACGAAGTTTTATCTGAAATTGGAGATGTTTACGTTGTTGCACCGATTTTGCAGAGGAGCGCAGTTGGAAGAAGTATCTCTATTACAAAGCCAATAAGGATTTCAGAGGTTTACGTAAATGACATGAAAGTGTTTGCAATAGACGGAACTCCAACAGATGCAGTAATAATTGGAATTCATGAAATAATTGGTGACATACCAGATTTAACAGTCAGTGGAATAAACATGGGTGAAAACCTATCGACTGAAGCTGTAACTACTTCTGGAACGGTTTGTGCTGCCCTAGAAGCTTCGACACATGGAAGTAAGGCAATTGCAATCTCAATGCAGATGCCAAACGTTAACAAGTTTGATTTAACTTGCGATTTCGACTTCAGTTACGCAAAGAGAATACTAAAGTTCATTGCAGAAAAAGTAATTCATAAGGGTTTACCTAAGGGTGTTGATCTGTTAAACATCAACATTCCCTTAAAGCCAAATGGAAAAATTGAGGTTACGAGACTTGCGAGAAGGATGTACAAGATTAGAGTTGAAAAGAGATTTGATCCAAGGGGAAAGGAGTACTACTGGATATACGGAGTTGAAGTAGAAGACGATGAGGAAAAAACAGACATTTACGCCTTAAGAAGGGGATACGTATCTATAACACCGTTGTCTTTAGATCTAACCGCTAGAATCGATTTTAATGAAATGAGAAGGTGGTTGAATGATTGAAAAGGTAAACGCTGCAAAGTTGGCTATTGAACTTGTTAAGGACGGTATGGTTTTAGGAATTGGGAGTGGTACTACTGTTGAAGTTTTTTTGAATTTATTGGGTAAAAAAATTAAAAATGAAGGATTAGAAATTTTTGGAGTTCCATCGTCGTATCAGTCTCATCTAATAGCTGTTAGGAATGGTATAAAAATTGTCGATCTTTTTAGTTATGATGAACTCGATTTGTGTAT
The DNA here is from genome assembly GCA_964518925.1 of uncultured archaeon. Taxonomy (GTDB): domain Archaea; phylum Halobacteriota; class Archaeoglobi; order Archaeoglobales; family Archaeoglobaceae; genus CAYWXE01. The sequence continues at coordinate 2,381 of CAZFII010000077.1, read as the reverse complement.
TGATGGGGCTGATCAAGTTGACTCAAAGCTCAATTGTATTAAAGGCGGTGGTGCAGCGATGACAAGGGAAAAAATAGTTGCCTCTGCAAGCAGAAAAGTTGTCATAATTGTAGATGAATCAAAACTCTCTGAAAACTTGGATAAACCAGTCCCAGTTGAAGTTTTACCATTTGCATACGGTTACGTTAAAAGAAAACTTTCAGAGATTTGTAAGATAAATCTTAGAGAAGGAAAGGGGAAACTAGGCCCAATTATTACAGATAATGGCAATTTCATTTTTGACTGTGATTTTGGAATTATCAAAGATCCAGAGGGGTTAGAAAAGGAGTTGAACAATATCGCTGGTGTCGTTGAAAATGGGATATTTCCATCAAAATTAATAGATTCTATTATAGTTGGTGGAAAGAATTCAGCAAAATTCTTATCCTAATTCATCCCACTTTCCTCTTCTCCTCCTCTTTAATACTAATATTACAACTACAATTGCTATGAGGATTGGCAGTATTATTTTGAATACATCAGTTGATATACTAAACTCACTCTTGTTTTTCGTACTCAGATAGTTTAGAAGATTGTTAGATTTGACCTTCAAATCATTTAAGTATTTCTCTTGATCTTTTAATATACTTATAGCTTTCTCGTAGTTTTCTAATTCGATATAACCCTTAGCACTCGTTACGTTATGCTTTACACTGTTGTAAATCGTTTTTAGGTATTCATACTCACTGTTTAGTTTATTGTATTCAGATTTGTTAGTAATCTTTGCAAGTTGTACGTCTATTTCGTGAAGTATGGATGAAACGTTATCGAGTTCTGATGAAATCCATACATAATAAGCATTAGCTTTCATCTTTGTCATAGTTTTGATTAAATCGTCTATTCTCGATTCTATACCTGATAATTTCTGGTCACTCTTTTTGTAATCTCTTGAGGATAGGTAATCTTTCGCTATTTCTAAGTCATTCTTTAAGCTGTTTACACTATCTAAAAGATTTGATACGTTGTATCCCCTTGCCTTGAGGAATGATATATCCGAATTCAAAGAACTCAATTTTAATTCATAACTTTTTATATCTCTATTGAAAGCTGTTGTGTTGTATACTTTTACTATAACTGGTTTTAGAACGTTCTCATCTGCATCACTTACATCGATGTACAAAGCTTTGACTTCTTTATATCTCTCACATATATTCGGAATATATCCACTAATATTTACATCAATTTTTTCTATGCCATATTTGGTTTCGGGAGTGTCTATCTTTAAAAAATTATCACCGACCTCGTCATCTGGAAGTGGATGGTATATCTGACCATCGTTTTTGTAATACACGATTACTCTGATTTTTACATCTTTTAGATCACTTATAAACTTATAATATCTATTATCGAGCTTTTTTGTACTCATTTCATTCTTAGGCTCTATTGTGTACGTAATACTTATTTTACTTCCGATACTTGCATATGAGTAGTTAGAACTAAATTTTCCATTTATCTTTACGCTTGGACTAGGTTCTTTAAAGTCTTCTGCTGTTAAGTGTTCTACTGCAAATACTGGAGATGTAAATACCAATAGTACTACAACAGTGGATATTAAGACTCTAAACATCATTTGTTTAAGAAAAAATTTAAAAAATTGAAATAAAAAATTTAGGTTTTATCTCCTTCTCAGTAGATATGCAACTGCGATTAAGCCAGCGATTGCGAATATTGCTTCAAAGCCCGGTGTCGGCTTCTTCGGTGTTGTTGTAGTTGTAACAGCCGTTGTAGTAGTCGTAACAGTTGTTGTTACATTTGTAACTGGCGTAGTCGTTGCAGTTACAGTCGGAGTAGTCACCGTAGCTGTAACATTTGTTGTCACAGTCGTTGGTGTTGTAACTGCAGCTTCGACGATCTTGACTTCACCGACCCACAAGATATCGTCTTGTGCGTTGTAGAATTTAGCGTAGGAATCTGTTGGATCTATGTCATACCAGTCCTCGATGTCAGCGCCTTCTTTAATCGTTCTCATTGCATCTCTGACGTAGAGCTTATATGTTCCTGGTGATATTCCAGCGGTTGGAATTTCTACCACTGCATCTCCATTTTCATCCAATGCTATTCTCGTATATTTCATCTTCTTGACGCCTAAGTCAAGAACTACGTATAGGTAGTCGTAGCCCTTCTCACCTCTGTTTGTATCGATCTTGACAACTATTGGTTCTCCCTTCTTGACTTCCGATGGTGCATCAACGTTAAGCTTTGGCTCTTCAACAATAACCGGTATGGTCGTCTCCGCTTCGCTTATTTCTTCACCTGTCTTTGCATTATACATATGGACTGTCATCGTATACATTCCAGGTCTAAGTAAATCATCAGGATCGCCGGTATCTACTAATGAATTC
>CAZFII010000076.1:0-6247 GCA_964518925.1 uncultured archaeon | reverse complement strand
TTGTGTCTTTTATATCTGGTTTTGTCGGAGATAAATTAGCGTATATCGTATCGAAAAGAATCTTGTATAGAATTGCGGTAAAAACCTTAAAGTGATTAAAACCAATTAGAGTTAATATGTTGTTGAGGTATTACAGTCCTTTATACGATAAGGAAGAGCACTTTGAAGCAATTAAGCTTCTTAAGGAGATTAGAAGCAAGCATGGAATTGAATATGAAGAAATAGTTGTAGAAGAAAGGGATTGGTATCCTAAGAAAAGGCAGATGAGCGAAGTTTATGTATATGAGTATCATATAAAGCCGTATTCAAGATTGATCGTGTCTAATCGCAATAAGTTGATAGAAAGGGGATTAGATCTATATGATGATACAGTTTCGGGACTTTTTAGAAGTAGACCAGGCAATGTATATGTTGCTGGAACTGTAGCAGTTGTAGATAATGAAGTCGTTTTATTAGCTGTGAAAGGTTATAAGGAAATTTCTACATTCTTAAGGGCTTTGCTGAGAGAAGGTAAAAGTCTGTTAAGTATTTTAGAAAGAGGAAAAGTAAAAACTACTGTTAAATTCGAGGAAAGAGAAGATACTATTAAGCATCTATTAGTAGATGGGCTTTCGAAGAATTTCGATTACGTTTTTATGGATGTTAAGCATAATATGGGAATCGGAGGTGAGGTCATATTCATTATGTTTGCTCCTGATGCGGATATAATAGCAGTTGATGAGAATAAAGAACGCATAAGGTTACAGGGTCAAGAGAAGACGAACAATGAAGGCAAGCGTGTACGAAGCAATAGGGGAAGCTATGATGTATCTCGTAAATCCGTACATAAAATACAAGGGAGAATGGGTAGAAGGTGGAATATTTGACGAAGTTTGGCTTTGCTATTCATATAAGAAAGACTTCGAAGAATTCATGAAAGTAATGGAATTAACACCAATAGGACTTATCTCGGCATACGAAGGAATTGTTAAAAGAGCTGAACCAAATCCTTTTGTCAACAAAAAGGCAAAAAGAATATTCCTAGACAATTTGGAATCTTTCGTAAGTTATATATGTGATGGTAAGAAAGCTAAAGATTTATTCTAAATTAAAAAAGACTCAGCAACATCGCAAATTATTTCTGACTTCTATCAGTTTCTCATTGTAACCTTCTTCAGCTCCTAAGCATTTCCAAAGCCCAAACGTATTATACGACAAAGCTTGGATCGACTTTCAACTCGTCAACTGGATTTAGATAAGCATCTCTCATGATTTTGGCAATATATGGACTCTATCGTCAAAACGAATATTTTTGTAGAAACATATTAATATTGTCAATAAATTATAATAAAAAATTAATTAAGGTTTGGCTAATCTCCTTTTCAGAACATAGGCAACTCCTAGACCTATTAAAACTGTTTCAAATGGGAACGGAGCTTTTACTTCAGATTTTTGTTTTGTCAATCCCAATGCTTCGTATGGATTTACTCCAGCTTTTTCAAACTCATTTAACGTTTTAGAATCTATTTCGAATTCTTTAACCTTACTTACGAAGACTTCTGGCTTATCTAAGTAGTCCATAAAAAACAAGTTCATTTTAAGCCTTGCAACCCACCAGTGATATGTCTTAAACTTCTTAAAGTCACTTCTGTTTATGCCAGCCATCTTACAAGCCTTATCCCAATTAAACGCTAAAACAACAGCCCTCCCTTTGCCAATACTTTTATTCCAAGCTATGTATATTCCAGCTATGTTACCAATTTTTAACGATTCTTTGTCAACAGCTTTCACGTACATTCTCCTCTTGCCAACGGTTGAATCTAGAAGGACTTGGAAGCAGTCGTCTTTACACCATGGCGGAACTGCAAGGATTATATAGTATTCTCCTCTTTTCAGCGGTAGTTCTCTTTCGAGGTATTTCACAATCATATATCCAGAAGTCAAACCGGGACATATGTGGTTGTGGAACTCAGCACATTTCAAGAATTCATATGGAGCGTTTTTAGCCCATAAGTTTGCGATTGTTATTATGGAAAATTCATGCCCACCGAAAACCTTTGATTTCATCTTTTTGTCCCATTCCTTTGGATTACTCATAAGTCTTTCAGCTTTTATATTCTCAACGGCTTTCTTAACAATTCTCCCGTTGTCTATTTCGATGTAAAGACAATCTCCAGTTGTCTTGTTAAAGAATGCAAACCAAAGCTTGCTGTAATGCGGATTGTGAACAAATACAAGGTTTTTATTGAATGAGACGCCAGATTTTTCTACGAACTCGTTTATGTATACTTCTGAACCACTTGAATATCCTAAATTTGTTAAAATAAGTACATCTGTGTTTCCTTTATAAAATCCTACGACTTTAGCTTCTTCGATGACGTTGTCTATTACAGTTGCAGAACTAATTGCCACAGTTGAGCATAATATAACCAAAACCCATATCAAATATCTCATATTATTAAGTCATGATACAGCACATAGTTAAGATTTTCTAAATTGATAGTTCCAATAAATAGCTATGGTATCATTTATAAATCTTAAATAATCTTACAGAATTTAGTTTTAATATACGTATTTAACGTTATAACCAGAAAACAGCTGTAAAGTAATTCTTGTAGAAGAACAAAAAATTCCACTTTTGGATGAGGTAGTTTCAAATCTCAATACAAGAAATCAACTAGAAATATTAGATCTGATAAAACTTATTACCAAGCAGAGAAAAATTACAACAATTCTTATTTTACACGATTTAAACTTAGCTGCAAGGTATGCAGATCAACTAGTAGTTCTTAAAGATGGAAAAGTTTACGCATGCGGAAAGCCAGAGGAGGTCTTAACTCCTGATATGCTTACAACGGTTTATGGTATTGAAGCAAGGATTTACGTTGACGAATTCGTTCAGGTTGTTCCAGTAAGATCTGTAATATGAGATCACACCTTTTTTGCAATGATCATTTTAGTTCCAATCTCCTCGTCGAAATCGATAATTCTTAAAATATCAAATCCAGTATCTTCAAGTTTCTTCAAATACTCTTTAAAGCTAAGATCATTCTTGAAGGTATAGGCTCTATTACCTTTTTCAATTCCTTCAAATTTCCATAGATTCCACTCCAAATCTAATAGCGAAATCTCCCTGTCATCTCTAAAAACCTGTTTATTTATATAAATTCCACCCTTGTTTAAACTTGAGTATATCTTGGGAATTAGCTTTGGATTTTTTCCTCCGGGATTATATGATGAAAATACGATGTCATAGTCTTTACCAATATCATCAGTGAAAAAGTTTCCAGCTATGACCTTAACTCTTTCAGCTTTAAATTTTGATATGAATTCTTTTGTTTTTTCAGCGACTTGGGGCAAATCGAAAACATAAGCCTCTAAATTTGGATTGAGCTTTGTGAATGCTATAGCATATAAGCCATGACCTCCACCCAAATCGAGTAGCTTTTTTGCATTCCAAAACTCTGAAAAGCTTGAAACTATTTTAACAGTTCTCTGTAGTTCTCCAAGTATAGAGTATTGAGCCATAGAGTAAATTACCGTTTCTGAAAAGAACTCGTTTGGATTTCTTTTAATCGCTCCATTCCTCAAAATCTTTGGTAAATTGATCCAAAGATCTAAGAGTCCCCTTGTATTTTCGATAAACATCCTCTGAGAGTAAAATGAATCACTCGTAAGTAACTCTGTGCTGAGTTTTGTATTCACGAATTTTCCTTCAATCTCAGATAGGAGTTTTAGTTTGCATAAAATCTGGCATAATATCAGTAGCAAATTCTTATCGCATTTTAGCTCATCTGCAAGTTCCTCGATACTTTTTGGACTTCTTAAAGCATCGAATATTCCTAAGTCTAATGCAGAGATTAAAACGCTGTAAATTCTTATACCATTTAAAGCATCGTTGAACAATTTTGTAAAATAATCGACGTTTACTTCAGGCTTTTTAAGTAGATTCTCGGCATCCATGTTTAATGTATTGTGCTAAAATTTAAATTACTGTTACGTTAAGTTTACACATGATGAGAAGATTTGTGTTATTAATAGTAGCATTAATTGCACTATGTGCAATATCTGAAGCAAAAATCGTCTGCACAACATCGGTTTTAGCAAGTATAATTGAAGATCTAACAGGTGAAAAATGTGAAGTTATAGCATCTCCTACCGTTTGCCCAGCACACTACGATATAAAGCCGAGTGATGTTGAGAAGGTTAGAAAAGCCGATATAATAATATGCCATGGATTTGAGCCATGGGTGGATGAACTCGTTAAAGCATCTGGGAAAAACATAACTGTGATAAAAGTTCCAGGCCCGTGGAATACACCGAAGTTGTTGAGAGATAAATACGTAAAGATTGCAAATGAACTGAAAAAGCTTGGATACGATGTAAAACTTGAGAAGTGCCTAGAATCTATAAACAAAACTGAAAAATACCTTAAAGAGTTTGCAGAGAAACACGGATTTGTCAATACACCAGTGATATGTATGCAGTGGCAAAAGGGATTTGTAGAATTCTTAGGGTTTAAGATCTTGGCAACATATCCACCACCAGAAATGGTATCCGCTAAGAAGTATGAAGAGATAGTTGAGAAGGGCAAAGGTGCTAAACTCGTTATAGACAATCTACAAAGTGGAACCGAACTTGGAAAGAAAATCGCTAAGGAGATTGGAGCAGTCGAAGTTGCTTTATCAAACTTTCCAACTGATGGAAACGTTACGAGTATGATGATAGAAAACGCTGAAAAGCTTGCAAAAGCATTAGAAGAGGGTAAAGCAGAGAAGAAAACTCCAGGATTTGAGATTGTTATAACAATTTGTAGTGTTGGAATGGCTTTAGCTTTGAGAAAATTGAGATGAGAGTGGAACTTAGAAATGTTTACGTGGCATACTCTGGAAGCAGAAAGCCTACGATTAAAAACGTTTCATTATCTTTTGACAGTGGAATTTATGTAATAACAGGGCCGAACGGTGCCGGAAAAACAACGCTCTTGGAAACTATAATTGGTCTTTTAAAGCCATACAAGGGCGAAGCATATTTGCTTGGTGTAAATACAAAGAGCAGAAAGATTTTTAAGGTTAGGAGGAAATGCAGCTACGTTCCACAGGACTTCATGAAGCCTCCGACCGAAGCTTACACGGGGTTAGATGTCATAAAACTTGGACTAATCTTTAACCGAAATGGATTAAAAGATGTTACAGAATTCGCTAAGAAATTAAACGCCCTAGATATACTTGAAAAGCCCTTTGGAAAGCTGAGTGGTGGACAGCAACAGAAGATTATGATATTAAGGGCTTTAGTAAGGAATCCCGAGATATTACTACTAGATGAACCTTTTTCAAGCATTGATGCAGAATCTAGAGATAACCTCTGCGAAATTCTTGAAGATTACAGAGATAGGCTTGTTGTAATTGTTTGTCATGACACATCAATAGCTAAGAAGATTGCAGATCACATCGTTAAAATGGATGGAGGTAAAATCGTTGATATTTCTTGAATCTATTTTATCAGCGATCTTGAGTAGTATCCTTATATCTTCTGTTGGCTATTACGTTGAAAAATTCAGAATTACAACTCTTAGCTTTTGCGTAGCTCATGCTGCTTTAGCTGGAGCATCGATTGGATTAGTTCTTAAAATTGATCCAACGTATTCTGGAATGGTTCTTGCAATTGCTTCCGCAATAGCTCTTGGTATTGTTTTGCCGAGAATACAAATAAAAGAAGTGCTTACACTTTCACTTTTTTCATTTTTCTCAGCAGTAGCATTGATAGCAATTTACCTCTCAAATACAACGGTTTTAGCAACGACTACTCTTTCAATGGTTCTGTGGGGTAGCATACTTGCTGCTGATGTTCAAAAGCTGATTTTGCTTACAGTTGTTTTATCAGCTTTTATCCTATATTTAAAAGCTTTTAAGGCTCAAATAGACAGTATAATATTCGATAGAGAACTCGCAGAAGCTGAAGGTGTGGATGTATACTTCCATACTCTTGCATTACTTGCATTTATGGGTATAGCAATAGCCTTAACACTGAGGATAACTGGTGGATTTTTAATATTTGCGTTGCTTTACATCCCAGTTGCATCGTCACTACTAATTGCGGACACCGCAAGAAACCAACTTATACTGTCAATAACGTTTGCAAGTCTCTCATCGATTTTCGGATTCTTTGTTAGTTATACATTGGATTTACCAATTGGCTCTTCGATTACAATAGTTGCAACGATTATTTTAATAATTTCAGTATTAAGTCGTGGAAGAAAGAGTGTTGT
>CAZFII010000075.1:0-6262 GCA_964518925.1 uncultured archaeon | reverse complement strand
TAGCGAAAGTTTTTTGATCGCTAAGATCAATGCCCCAATTCAGATGAAGGTTTACAAAGGTAGTGTTAAGGATTTAATAGTGTTAAAAGAACCAAGCAAAACTACTGGAATCGGAAGATTCGTGTTTTCAGATCGATACTCTGTGTTCGACTACGGAGTTATGCCAGATCTAATTGAAGATAAGGGAAAGAGTTTATGTATGATATCCGCTTACTTCTTCGAAAAACTTGAAGAAAACGACATAAACACACACTACATAGGTCTAGTTGAAAACGATTCTGTTAAAAGATTTGATGAAATAGAAGAGGCAACAAATACAATGCAAATTAAACTTGTGAGAGTATTTAAACCTAAGAAAACTAATGGCTATGACTACTCAATTTTTTCAAAACTGGAAGGAAACTACTTAATTCCTCTCGAAGTCATATACAGGAATTATATCTCTGAGAGTTCTTCACTGCTCAAGAGAATTCAAAGGGGAGAAGTAAAACCAGAAGATTTTGGATTAAAAGAAGTAAAACCCAATCAAAGACTGGAAAAACCAATCCTAGATTTCAGTACAAAGTTGGAGGATTTCGATAGGTATATAAGTTATGATGAAGCAAAAAGGATTTCTGGATTAAGAGATGATGAGTTCGAAGAGATGAAAACAACAGCTTTGAAGATCAACGATGTAATTTCAAGAGAGGTCGAAAAAATAGGATTGATCAATGAGGATGGCAAGATCGAATTTGCACTTGACGATAAGAGAAATCTAATGGTTGTAGATGCTGTTGGTACTCCAGACGAGTGTAGGTTTAAGTTTAATAAATTTGAAGTGAGTAAAGAAGTTCTAAGGAAGTTCTATAGAAATACTGAATGGTTTAAGAGAGTTCAAGAACTTAAAGGCTTAAGTGATTGGAGAAAATTAGTTGGAGAACCACCCAAGCTTCCAGAAGATTTAAGAATCAACATTTCAAATCTATACAAAGCTCTGTGCAATGAGATAACTGGGAGAAGGTTTTTCGATGTTCCAAAGCTTAAGGAAGTTTTGAGGTGTCTGAATGAAAGCTGCTTTAGCTCTTGAAGATGGAACTTATGTTGAAGGTAGGGCATTTGGTGCGGAGAGAGATGCCGAAGGAGAAATAGTATTCTGCACTGCTATGACTGGTTATGTCGAAGCTTTAACGGATCCGAGTTATAAAGGTCAGATCTTAATGATGACTTATCCTCTAATTGGAAACTACGGTGTTTGTAGAGAGGATTTTGAAAGTGATAGAGTTCAAGTCGAAGCCTTCGTTGTGAGGGAGCTTTGCAAGAAACCGAGTAATTACCGTAGTGAAATGAGTGTAGATGAGCTTTTAAAGATGTACGATGTCCCGGGAATTGAAGGTGTAGACACGAGAATGCTTACTAAGAGAATCAGAATTTATGGAACCATGAAAGCTGCTTTAGCTGTAGGTGATGTAGATAAGGAGGAACTCATAAGAAAAGCCAAAGAACAACCATCGATAAGTGAGAAAGATTTAGTTGATAAGGTATGCGTTAAAAAACCTAAGAGATTCGATGTAAATGGAAAATACGAAGTAGTTCTAATCGATTGCGGTGTTAAGATGAGTATCGTAAGACAGTTGTTAAAGAGGAAGGTTAACGTTACACTTGTTCCGTTTAACTACTCAGCTAAACAAATCCTCGATTTTGATCCAGATGGAGTTTTTATTTCGAATGGGCCGGGAGATCCCGAAAGGGTTAAACCTACTATTGAAACTATAAGAAAGCTTGTTGGTAAACTACCACTCGCTGGAATTTGTTTAGGACATCAGCTTACAGCTTTAGCATTAGGAGCTAAGACTTTTAAGCTTAAATTTGGACATCATGGAGCAAATCAGCCAGTTAAAGACTTTGAAACGGGGAGGGTTTTTATTTCAAGTCAAAATCACAACTTCGCAGTCGATGAGAAAACTCTTCCCAAGGGTTTAGAGGTTACACAGATAAACTTAAACGATTATACAGTTGAAGGATTAAGACATAAGGAACTGCCACTTATAACTGTTCAATACCATCCAGAAGCATCTCCCGGCCCGCATGATACGTATTTCTTCTTCGATAGGTATGTTGAGATGCTGAAGCAGTGGTAGATATGCCAAAGAGGGAAGATCTAAGAAAAATAATGGTTATAGGTTCTGGACCGATAATAATCGGACAGGCAGCTGAATTCGATTACTCTGGAAGTCAGGCTTGTAAAGCTTTGAAAGAGGAAGGCTACGAAGTAGTTTTAGTGAACTCAAATCCAGCTACGATTATGACTGATCCAGAGATGGCAGATAGAATTTACATCGAGCCTTTGACAGCGGATATAGTTGCAAAGATAATTGAAAGGGAAACACCAGATGCTTTGCTTCCAACCCTAGGTGGACAAGTCGCTTTGAACATAGCAGTTCAGCTTCACGAAATGGGTGTTTTGGATAAATACGGAGTTGAGCTGATTGGAGCAAAGGTCGATGCGATAAGAAAGGCAGAAGATAGAGAACTTTTCAAGAAATCAATGCAAAAGATTGGATTAGATGTACCGAGAAGTGATGTCGCTCACGATGTCGAAGAGGCTTTGGCAATTGCAGATGAAATAGGGTATCCAGTAGTAGTTCGTCCAGCATATACCTTAGGTGGAACTGGCGGTGGAATTGCTTATAACAGAGAAGAACTTAAGAGAATTGCTGAAAAAGGATTAAAGCTTTCGATGATTCATCAAGTTTTAATTGAGGAAGGAGTAATAGGATGGAAGGAGTTCGAGCTTGAAGTTATGAGAGATCTTGCAGATAACGTGGTGATAATCTGCTCAATAGAGAACTTTGATCCAATGGGAATACATACTGGTGACAGTATAACGGTTGCTCCAGCTCAAACCCTAAGTGATTATGAATATCAGCAGTTAAGAGATGCTGCAATAAAGATAATTAGGGAGATAGGTGTAGAAACTGGAGGAAGCAACATCCAGTTTGCAGTTCATCCAACAACTGGCAGAATAGTTGCAATAGAGATGAATCCAAGAGTTAGCAGATCTTCAGCTTTAGCTTCGAAAGCCACTGGATTCCCAATTGCAAAAATCGCTGCAAAGCTTGCAGTAGGATATACCTTAGATGAGATTCCGAACGACATAACCAAAGAGACTCCAGCAAGTTTTGAGCCTACGATAGACTACGTAGTTGTAAAAATTCCACGATTTGCCTTTGATAAGTTTCCAACAGCTGATCAAACTCTAGGAAGTCAGATGAAGAGTGTTGGGGAAGTGATGGCTATAGGAAGGACTTTTGAAGAAGCACTACAAAAAGCTTTGAGATCACTTGAGATAGGAAGGTATGGATTGGGTTGTGATGGTAAGGACAAGAAAGTTAGTAGGGAGGAGATAATTCAAAAGCTTAGAAATCCAAGTGCTGATAGGGTATTCTACATAAGATATGCCTTGCAAAATGGTTTCAGTGTTGAGGAGATTTACGAATTAACGAAAATAGATCCGTGGTTCATAGAGAAGATAAAAAACATCGTGGATTTTGAAGAAAAACTCAAAAAATTAGCAAAGGTTTACAAGATTGAAGAAGTCCCGAAGGAGATTTTAAGAGAGGCGAAGAGATTGGGATTTTCCGATAGACAATTGGCATACATATTTAAGTGTAGTGAAAGAGAGGTGAGAAATGCAAGAAAGAAGAAAGGGATTGTTGCAGTTTACAAAATGGTCGATACATGTGCTGCTGAATTCGAAGCAAAGACTCCATATTACTACTCAACGTATGAAGACGAGAACGATGCAAAACCAACACCTAAGAAAAAAGTTATGATTTTAGGTGCTGGCCCTAACAGGATTGGGCAGGGAATTGAGTTTGATTACTGCTGTTGTCATACGGTTTTCAGTCTTAAAGAGGAGGGTTACGAAACGATAATGGTTAACTGCAACCCTGAAACTGTTTCCACTGATTACGATACTTCTGATAGGCTGTACTTCGAACCGATAACGCATGAAGACGTTATGAACATCTACGAGAATGAAAAACCAATTGGAGTTATAGTTCAAGTTGGAGGTCAGACACCCTTAAACATAGCGAGGGATTTAGAACTTAGTGGTGCAAAAATACTTGGAACTTCTGTTGATTCGATAGATTTGGCTGAGGACAGAGAGAGATTTGCTGAACTCATGAGAAAACTAGAAATTCCACATCCAGAATATGGAATTGCCTACAGTGTTGAGGAAGCGAAAGAAGTTGCAAAGAGAATTGGCTATCCCGTTTTAGTTAGACCTAGCTACGTTCTAGGTGGAAGAGCTATGGAGATAGTATACGATGAAGAAACACTTGTCAGATATATCAAGGAGGCTATAGAGGTTAGTCCAGAAAAGCCCATTCTAATCGATAAGTTCTTAGAGGATGCAATTGAAGCAGAAGTAGATGCTGTATGTGATGGAGAAGAAGTACTCATTGGCGGAATTATGGAGCATATAGAAGAAGCTGGAGTTCACAGTGGAGATTCAGCTTGTGTACTTCCGCCCGTTTCATTATCTGAGGATGTAATAAATACAATAATCGATTATACGAAGAGAATTGCCTTGGCATTAAAAGTAGTTGGACTTATAAATATACAGTTCGCTGTAAAGGATGGTAAGGTTTACGTTTTGGAAGCTAATCCTCGTGCTTCAAGAACAGTCCCATTCGTTAGCAAAGCAACTGGAATTCCGTTAGCAAAAATCGCTGCAAAAGTCATGATGGGTAAAAAGCTTAGGGAATTGGGAGTTAAAGAGAGATTAAAGCTAAAGCACGTTGCAGTTAAGGAGGCAGTATTTCCGTTTATAAAGCTTCCGGGCGTAGATCCAGTTCTTGGCCCAGAGATGAAGTCGACTGGTGAAGTAATGGGAATAGACTACGACTTTGGTATAGCCTACTACAAAGCTCAACTTGCAGCGGACATGAAGTTGCCAACAGAGGGGACAGTTTTTATAAGTGTCAGAGATGAAGACAAGCCAAAAATAGTTCCCATTGCCAAGAGATTGTTAGAACTTGGTTTTAAGGTAGTTGCCACAGAGGGTACTGCTAAATATTTAAGAGAACGCGGTTTAGAAGTTGAAACGATTTTAAAGGTTAGTCAAGGAAGACCAAACGTAATCGATGCAATAATAAACAGAAAAATAGATTTAATTATAAATACCCCAAGCGGAAAGAGAGGTAGAACTGATGGGTACATGATAAGAAGAGCAGCAGTTGATTACAAGATACCGTATATAACGACTGTTGCTGGAGCTTTAGCAGCTTTAAAGGCTATAGAAGCTATTAAGAAGAAGAGCATAACTGTAAAAACAATACAGGAGTATCATGAAGAAGCTGCAAGATTATCTGAACGAGATAGTTAAACTCGATTTGAATAGAGAGGAAAGAATAGGTAAACCTGAAGCTATTTATGCTAAAGGAAAGAGCGTTGAGGAGCTTGTTGCAATAGTTAAAAGGATCTTAGATGAAGGTAAAGCCACATTAGTTACTAAGCTTAGTGATGACCAGATCAAAGCGTTAAAGGGAATTGAAGGAGTTAAGGTAAACGAAAGAGGTAGGATTGCAATCGTTGGTGAAGTGAAAAGAGAAAAAATCGGTAGAGTAGCGATACTAACCGCTGGAACTTCTGATATAGCTGTAGCAGAAGAAGCTGTAACTACTGCCGAATTTTTAGGATTAGAAGTCCTAAAATTCTACGATGTAGGTATTGCTGGGTTACATAGACTAGTAGAACCTATAAAGAAGATTAAAGAATGGAATGCCGATAGTGTTATAGTTATTGCGGGAATGGAGGGGGCATTACCTTCTGTAGTTGCATCCCTCTTAGATATTCCAGTTATAGCTGTTCCAACTTCAATAGGTTACGGTGTAAACCTTCAAGGACTCTCTACACTTTTTGCAATGCTACAAAGCTGTTCTTCTGGAATTGCAGTGGTAAACATCGATAATGGGTTTGGTGCAGCAGTTTTTGCTTCACTTATTTCGAGAGTTGCGAGGAGAAACAAAATTTGATTTATTGTATTGGGTTTCCTATTGTTACTTTTGGTTTTACTTCAGCATATTTATGGACAAATATGTAGTCAATGTAAACTGGCCCAAACCATCTATGTTCAACAAATCCAACGCCTAAGTAGGGGGGTGTTTGCTGATACTTAAGAGGTACAGTTGCAGTTCTTTTATATATACCATTGATATACAGCTTAATTGTAGAACTGTTTAAAACCTCGTTTGTTTCTATTAACCATACTCCATTT
>CAZFII010000074.1:0-6266 GCA_964518925.1 uncultured archaeon | reverse complement strand
AAGACTTGAGGGTGAGTGAATGATTCGGGTAATAGAGTTGTCAATACTTACGATATACATGTTAATATGTATTTTTATAGGATATTATCTAAGAAAACGTGCTAAGACTCTTGTTGATTTTCTTATTGCTGGAAGGGAAGTAGGCACTTTGACGAATGCTATTGCTATTTTTGCTACAATATCAAGTGCGGCGACATATATGGGATTTGCTGCCCTTGGCTATAAGTTCGGAATTCTTCTTCTCTTAGCTTGTTGTTGCGGACCAACGGGGTTTTTGCTGTTCCAATTATTATTAGCAAAACCGCTTAGAAATTATGGGATGTTTACCATAACAGATTTCCTTGGTGATAGATACGATAGTAAAATCGTTAGAGTGATTGCGAGTATATTCACATTCATATTTCTTTACATATACATAATCCCACAGCTAAAAGCTTTAGGAATATTGGGGTCCTATCTTTTAGGGATTGACTATACATTTGTTGTGATTGTACTTGGTAGTGTTTATCTCATTTATGTCCTACTCGGTGGTATGTGGGCAATAACGATTACGGACATAATTCAGGGATTGTTAGTAGCTATTATGGGAACTGCCATGGGAATAACAATATACTTACACTTTGGGAACCTTAATGCATTAATATATCAGGCAAGTGCCAGGTATCCTGCTCTTTTTGCAGTTCCCTCAAATATTTTGCCTTTCTTTGGTCTTATAATTGCGGGAACCATGTTTGTTACTTCATCGGCACATATTGTTAATAGAATATTCACGAGTAGGAATATTATAACTGCTAGACGATCCCTATGTTGTGTTACTTGGATATATATTCCCGTGATATTTGGATTGATATTACTTCCTATTGGTGCTCATGCTCTTTTGCCACCTCTAAAGGATCCTGACTGGATATTTGTAGAGATGGCAGGAAAACTATGGCATCCTGTACTTGTAGGGTTAGGATTAGCGGGACTAGCAGCAGCATTAATGTCGACTACCGATGCACTTCTGATAACATGTGCAGCAATAGTTGCAAATGATATTTATAGAAAGACTTTAAAGCCTGACGCACCTGAAGAAAATGTTGTTAGATTATCCAGATATAGCGTATTAGTAATAGGAGTAACTGCAATTATAATCTCACTTAAACCACCTGGATTAATAGGAGAAATAGTTGCAATGCTCTTAGTTGGATTTGCGAGCACATTCTTCTTTCCAATATTGCTAGGCGTCTGGTGGAGAAGAGCAAATAAATATGGTGCAGTAGCTGGCATGCTTGCTGGATTTATTAGTTTCGTCTTAATTAGAACTTTTAAACTTATGCCGACAAATACGGAAATATTTGTATCTGGAACTTTAAATCTCCTACTTATTATATTGGTAAGCTATCTAACGCCACCCCCATCTGAAAATGCTTTGAAGCTATATTTTAAGCTTCATAGTTAATTCTGGATATAGGACTGAACGTTTCTATTCTATTGAAAATTTCGTTAGTGGAAGTGTTGATGTCATATTCAGAATTAGATTATGAGAGACATCTTTGGGGAGGTAGGATTGAATACTTTAAGCTTTCCAGGCATAAACTTAGATAATTTTTTCGCATTGGATTGCTCAAGATTACTAAGCGAAAAGCAAAAATAACTGGTTAAACTATTAAGGTTATGGAAGCTATAATAAACGGTATTAAAATATTTTATGAAACAAGGGGAGAGGGAGAACCAACAATACTTGTACATGGGCTTGGTGCAAGCCATTTACTATGGATGCCACAAATAAATGTTTTTCCAGAGCATTTTAAAACTATCTATTTTGATTTAAGAGGTCATGGATTTTCTGAAGTGCCAGAAGGGGAATACACGATAAGTGACTATGTTGAGGATTTAAAAGGATTAATGGATCATTTAGGTATAGATTCTGCAAACATCTGTGGAGTTTCCATGGGTGGCATGATTAGTTTAGATTTCGCTGTAAAGTACCCAGATAGGGTGAACAAACTTGTTTTGGTTGGGACTGCTGCGTCAACAGATGACTTCAAGCCGGATATGAGAGATATGTTTCTAAAAGATGCTGAGATAGTTGAAAAGCATAAAACAAGAGCTGTAACGGCAGATCAGTTCATATCGACAGTTTATTCTAAAAAATTCTTAGAGACTGTTCCTAAAGAGACCTTAGAGCAAATAAAGGAAAGAATTTCCAAGGCGCCTTATCTAGGTTACGTTAGAGCTGTAAGAGGGTTATTACTTAAAGGATGGTCTGTTGAAGATAAGCTTGACAAGATTAACGTACCTACGCTCATAACTCATGGAACAGAGGATGTCATATTCGGTGTTAATGCTGCAGAAAAATTAAATATACATATTAAAAATTCCTTACTAAAGCTGTATAGCGTTGGTCATGTAGTTAATGTGGAAGCTGCACAGGCTTTTAATGAGCTTGTACTGAGGTTTTTGAAATCTTTTTAAAATTTTTTAATTTATCAATCTAATATAAGGCTAGATCCCTCCAAAAGTAGAAAAAGTTAAATTATATGAGTATTTAAGAGTTACTGGAGGTTGAAAGCGTATGGGTTATCAGGACATTATTTATGAGAAGAGAGATAGTGTAGCAATAATAACCTTGAACAAGCCAGATAAACTAAACGTCATAACAAACACTACGGCAAGAGAAATAATGGATGCTCTCCTAGAAGCAGATAAAGATGATGATGTGAGAGCGATAATAATAACAGGAAAAGGCAAAGCCTTCTGCGCTGGAATTGATGTAAGTGAATTCGTTGAGCTAATGAAAGAAAGATTTAAGTTTTACAAAGGTAGAAGGAGATGGTTGGAAGTTTATAGATTTACAAACGAGGTGGAAAACACTCTAAAGCCAACAATTGCAGCCGTTAACGGATATGCATTAGGTGGTGGATTTGAGCTTGCACTTGCGTGTGATATTATCATTGCATCAGAAAATGCTCAGTTCGGATTCCCAGAGGTAACACTTGGTGGGACTCCAGGTGCAGGCGGGATGCAGAGGTTAGGTAGGCTTGTTGGAAAGAACAAGGTGAAAGAGTTGGTTTTTACTGGAAAAAGAATAACAGCAGAAGAAGGTTATAGAATGGGTTTTGTTAATAAAGTTGTAAAGCCAGAGGAGTTAATGAACGAAGCTCTTTCCTTAGCTCAGGATATCGCCAAAAACGCGCCAATTGCAGTTATGCTCGCAAAAATCGCAATAAACAAAGGACTTGAGGTACCATTAGAGATAGGTCTGTCCTACGATAGTGATCTGAATTTCCTTCTCTACTTCACAGAAGATAGAGAAGAAGGTTTAAGAGCATTTAGAGAAAAGAGAAAACCAGAATTTAAAGGTAGGTGATCCTATGGGGAAGAGAGATATCGTGATAGCGGCATATTATGAAACCAAATATGCGAGAAGAAGTGGAAGGAGTGTATATGATCTCGCTGGAGAAGCAGCATCAGGAGTTCTGAAAAATGCTGGTCTTAAAAAAGATGAAGTAGATGGGTTGGCAGTTTTAACAGCATTTTCAGGAGCGAATGAACCATTCTGGTCTGTTAGAGTCTGTGAGGCTTTAGGAATGTCACCAAGATGGCTACAGATGGTAGATGTTGGAGGAGCGTCTGCTGTTGCCGCTGTTGCAAGGGCTGCCGAAGCGATAAGAGATGGCAGAGCAGAAGTTGTTATGGTGCTGGGTGTTGATTCTCCGACAACGGAATGGAACACAGTATATAAAGGCTATAGAGCCGAATTTGAGGAGCCATACGGTCCAATGGGTCCCCCTGGTTTATTTGCTCTATTTCAGAGAAGAGTTATGATGGAACTAGGGATAACTGAGCGGCACTTGGGCAAGATTGCTATCACACAAAGAAATCACGCAAGATTAAATCCAAATACTCTGTTAAGAGATGAAATGACAATGGAAAGCTACTTGAACTCGAGAATGATATCTGAGCCTCTTAGGCTATTTGATTGTGTTATGTTCTGTGATGGTGGAGGTGCTTTAATTGTAACGACTGCCGAAAGAGCTGAGAGCATAACAGATAAACCTGTTTATGTGCTAGGATGGGGAGAATTCCACAACTTTAATGGGTCCGATCCTGCACCAGATGTAACTCAGACAGGTTTTCAAGCTGCAGCTCCTCCAGCATTTAAAGAAGCAGAAATATCGCCAGATGATGTAAAAACGTTTCAACCATACGATGACTTTACTGTAGCTGTCGCAATGCAATTGGCAGAATGTGGATTTACAACAAGAGAGGAACTGCCAAGATATATTGAGGAAACTGATTTTTCAATAAAAGGAGATTTGCCATTAAACGCTGGAGGTGGACAACTTTCAGTTGGACAGCCAGGATTAGCAGGGGGAATGGTAAATCTAATTGAAGGGATAAGACAGCTAAGAGGTGAAGCTGGAGAGAGACAAGTTAAAGATGCTAATCCGACGGTAGTTACCGGATTAGGGGTAGTTACATTAGCACGGAACTGGCATTCAAGTATAGTTATGGTTTTGGGGAGGTGAATATCTTGCCAAGGCCAATTCCAAAACCTACAAATATAACAAAACAATTTTGGGAGGCGGCAAAACAAAATAAGCTTGTGATTCAGTATTGTAAAGATTGTGGAACTTATACATGGTATCCAAGGCCTGTGTGCATGAAATGCATGTCAAGGAACTTAGAATGGAGAGAAGTTAGTGGAAAAGGCAAGGTTTACTCTTACACGATAACATATACAGCACCGAAGGGTTTCGAAGAGTACGTACCTTATGTTGTTGCTTCGATAGACTTAGAAGAAGGTGTAAGACTTTTAAGTAACATCGTAGACTGCAAACCAGAGGAGGTAAAAGTTGGAATGGATGTAGAGGTTACATTTATAGACCTTAATGAAGAAATGAAACTTCCAGTATTTAAACCAAGTAAGTAAACAATTAAAATAAAATTTTTCAATAATTTTTATAAAATTTTTTATCCAAATTCTTTTCTGGGAGGAGTTAGTCCACAAATTTAAGGTTGCCTTCGATTTCCGTGATGTTGAAGAATTTGGGTAGGCTCTCTTTGGATACTTCCGTTTTCAAGTAGATGTCTATTAGGTCTTTCCAATTCATCAAGACACCCTTTATGTTATATGCTATGTTCCCTCTTTTCTTAATCTATACAGGGAGTCGTACCACGTTGAAATGTAGATCAGAGCTACCTAACTTCGAATGTTTGGAAGTGTTACATTGTGAAGTTTACAGGGAGTTACAGGAGGAATGATAAAGTCTTTTAAGGACGTCTCTGATACCTCTGGCAGTTGTTGGAAATATTTCATTGTATTCGGTCAATTTTATATCTTAATATAATAGAATAATATAATAGAATCATAAACATTTTTACCTTCGTTCGGCTACAATTAACACACTTACCCCTCTTTATCCACGTTGGTAAGCATTAAATTAAGTATGTTGGGTATGGACTTGCAATTGTTGACGAGAAAAAAGAAAATTTAGCTTATTGAAGATTGGAGTACCTTACCTACAATAATTATTACTTATTGGCCGAAATGTTCAAAGAGTTTACTGGCTATTCAATACTTTTAGCAGAAAATCGATACGAAGTCTTCCTGAAGATCTGAAGAGTCCAGCTAAAATGTGTTTATCT
Source organism: uncultured archaeon (assembly GCA_964518925.1). GTDB lineage: Archaea > Halobacteriota > Archaeoglobi > Archaeoglobales > Archaeoglobaceae > CAYWXE01. Next base: position 632 of record CAZFII010000074.1, on the reverse strand, counting down.
AGTGGTGGCTTAAAAAGAATACATTTGGTAAATTAATGTTCAATGAACTTAGTTTAGGTGTAGAATACTGATACATACGAAAAGAGTTTAGAAGAGTATAGAAAATACGAAGATTCAGTTAAAATGAGCGTTAGTAATGTCGTACTTAAGAATAAAAGACTATGTCAAGTTTCTCGACCTACTCAAATTTGAGTCGAGTTCAGATATACGAGGATTTCACCGAGTGGGAGGTAAAATATCCAGATCCAGAATTACCAAGAAAAATTAAGTATTTCCTAAACAAACTTACAAATATGCATGAATTTGCCAACTACACGATGTGCCTCCACGCTTACGTTTTCCTTAAAGAAGTTCTAAAATACTGCGAAAATAAATCGTTGTTGATAGAGGATCTTGGTATAAATGGGCTTTACAGAGGCTTAGGTTAAAATACAGGCACGAAACATTTGGTGAGAGAAATGCAGTTGAAATGTTCTTCTCTCTTCTGAAAAGAAGAACTAAAAGATTCTTTAATAGATTCCACTCTAAAAGTTCTTTCGAATCCATTCAGAGTTAGCTCGAAAGCTTTATGGGATATCCTATAATTTAGAGGTCTTATCTTGACAGTCTCCCCCAGAATATGTTAAGGATGA
>CAZFII010000073.1:0-6288 GCA_964518925.1 uncultured archaeon | reverse complement strand
TGAGTAACAACGAACAGTATTTATGCAAAATGCATTACAACTGGATATGTGTATATTCTGTAAGATTGCAAAAAAGGAAGCAGATTCGTATATAGTATATGAAAACGAGAATGTGATTGCATTTTTGGATATAAATCCAGTTAGCAAGGGACATACGTTAGTTATCCCAAAAGAGCATTATGAAAACATCCTTGAAATGCCATTAGATTTAGCGAAGGAAATCCACAATGCTATTAAAGTTGTGTGTGAAAAGTTGAAGGTTTTCAATCCAGATGGTTTTAATATAGTGACGAACATGGGAAGACAAGCTGGGCAAGTAATAATGCATGCACATGTACATGTTATCCCAAGATACAAGGATGAAGAAACAGAGCCATTGAGGTTTGGAAGACCTATTAGTGTAAAATTAGATGAGATTTATAGAGCTATTGTTAAACAGCAGTAGTTTTTACCTTCTCACCATAAACGTTCCGCATTTTGGACATTTAACGGTCGAGCAGGGAACACCTCTTTCATGCGGAATCGTGTATCCACAATTTGGACATACGCATTCGCCACCGGGTCCAAATCCGCCTCGACCTCTTCCCCTACCTCTGCCCCATTGCATACAATAGGTAGACTTCATGGTATTTATAATTTTAACTGAATTTTTGAACCAAAAAAACTTATACATCAGTATCAATAAAATCCCTTTAGAATATGCAACTAGCTTTACTCGAAGCAGTTGTTAAGATATTGAGCAAGGCTGGATTTAGAGTTACAGACTTAGCCGGAACTAGGTCGAGATGTTTTGATGTAATAGCAAGAAAGGAAAATATCGTATTACTCTTGAAGATCTTATACAATGTAGATTCCTTGAAGCCAGAAATAGCGGAAGAGATTAAAAAACTCGCTAAGATCTTGAATGCTAGTCCAATTGTGATAGGTGAAAAATTTAAGTTTAACTTCTTGGAAAGGGGTGTCGTTTACAGCAGATACGGATTACCCGTGATAAACCTTGCAACGTTTTACGATTTTATAATTGAAAACATTCCACCCTATATCTATTCAGCTCCCGGTGGCTATTACGTTAAGCTTGATAGCGAGAAGATAAGAGAGATGAGGGAAAAACTTGGGATAAGTCTTGGAGAAATAGCTAAGAGATTAGGAGTTTCTAGAAGAACTGTTAAAAAGTACGAGGAGGGAATTGATGCATCAATTGAAACTGCTATGAAGATTGAAGAAATTCTTGGAACATACGTTATAAAGGCTATAAATCTATTAGAATTTGCTGAACTGAATGTGAGCGAAGAAGAACAGGAGTTTGAGGGAGAAGAAGCTGAAATTATAGAGCAGCTTAGAGTAATAGGAGTTTCGGTCTATCCAGTCAAACATGCACCATTTGACGTAGTTTCAAAAGCAGAGGATATGAATGTTCTAACTGGTATAAAAAAGGTTAGAGAGATAGAAAAAAGAGCGAGAGTCCTTGGAAAGATTTCTGAAACCTTAGCTACAAGAGCAGCGTACATAATAGACAGAGAACTTAAGAAAGACATAGACTCCGTAGTCTTCGTTATGAAAGATGAACTGCAATGTGTAAGTTCTCCTAAAGATTTTATTTCCCTAATAGATGAAAAAAGTAAAAACTAATTCATAACTTCTCCCAAATCTCCCTTAGCTCTTTAGCGTAGTCTTCTGGTGTGAAAAATACTATCGTCTCATCGTGAAGTATCTTTGGAAATAAAATATCACACCAGTAGTACTTACTGAATGGGCTTCTAGCTACTATATGAAAGTTTGTCCTGAAATGCTCACCTAAGGTATCTGCACAGAAAAACGTGAAGTTAAACGAGTTTAAACCTTTACCCTTGTAATACTTCAAAATCTTTACTATCCCATCAGAAAAACCCTTTAGTTGCTCAAGACTCATCTTTGCAAATTCCCTTTCCTCTGGAATACCTATTACATGATAAAATCCCTTAGGAGCATATGCAGCAATCCAATAGGTTTTTTCAGTTTCTCCAATGTATCTCTCTCCATTCTTTTCAACCTTAACAAGCGATTTCCAATAGTCTTCGTTGTATCTTTCTTTGAATTCTAAGGCACTCCAATCGAGTCTTGCAAAGTAATCTGTAGAGTTTTCCATTACCAACAGATGTATATGGGGATGTACTACAATACTACCAGCTGGTTTCAAGTAGTTCATACCGATGCATATGTAGTATCTACCCTCTGGAAGATTGTTTATGTAATTTTGAGCAAGGGAAAAAGCATCTAAAAAGTACTCTGGCTTAAACTCAGATAAATCCAGATAGTGACTTCTAGACAACCTTATTATAACTGAATACTTCGAATACGGAACTAAATTCGAAAACAGTATTGCTTCTCCCTTCTTCCACAAATCTCCCTTTGCTATTTCAAAATCTCTTGCTACGAACCTCTCAATGTTCTTATCACAGAAGGGGCATTTATCTTTTGATTTCTCTATGTACTCATCAAAACCCTCTGTAGAGCCTATTATTCGTCCCTCACTAACGATTCTCGATGTTTGAAGAGTTAGTGGGTCGTATCTAACTTCTATAGTCGTCTCTTTAACTTTCTCGCTGACGATAATTTTTGCAACTTCTATTTCCCTTCTAAATTCCATAAGTATTTTTCCCTACAAAAGGTTTTAAGATTTGCTTAGCTACTTAACCCTATGATTATAACAGATGACCATATGCACCTCTATAACAATTTAAAATTGAAGGCTTTAGAACAGTTTAAAAGAGTTGGAGGCACTCACGTATTCATAGTTTCTCTTATAAGCCATCATTACGACGTATATCCAAAATCTGGGAAAGACTTCATTCAAATATTCGATAGACATATAAAGTTAGTTGAAAAGGCAAATAAAATCGTTAAAGCGTATGCAGTTTTAGCAGTTCATCCAGCAGAGATTACAGTAATCGGAAATAGACTTGGATATGAAAAGGCTGCTGAAATAATGAAAGAAGCTTTGGAAATTGCTGGAAAGTACGTTGAGGAAGGAAAAGCTGTAGCGATAAAAAGTGGTAGACCTCACTATCAAGTAAGCAAATTCGTATGGAATTTGAGTAACGATGTTCTAATGCATGCTTTTGAAGTTGCTAAAGATGTAGGTTGTGCAGTTCAGATTCATACTGAGAGATACTCTAAGGAAGGCATGCTTGAAATAGCTGAAATGGCAGATAAAGTTGGCTTAAAAAGAGAGAAAGTCGTCAAGCACTTTTCACCACCATACGTGAAGGAATTTGAAGAAATAGGAATATTTCCATCTGTAATAGCAATGGATGAAAACGTTTTAAAAGCTGCGAAACAGGGTAGTAGATTTATGGTAGAAACGGACTACATAGACGACAAGAATAGGCCTGGTGCAGTTTTAGGCCCAAAAACCGTTCCAAAAAAGGTTAAAGAGTTGTTAAAGCATGGATTCGATGAAGACTTTATATACAAGATATGTGGTGAAAACGTTATGAAGGTTTACGGTGTAGAACTATGATTTTAAAAAACAATTACGCAGTAATAAAGGTATCTAAAAAGATTGAACGACTTGAAATTGGAAGAAAAATGGGAAACTTCATTTATCTACATCCGATCGAAGCAGTTTATTTAGTTACGAAAAATTATATAAAATTTGACTTAAAAAAACTTTTAAAATGGGCTGAGCATGCTGTAAAAGATTTTCAGGTTTACTATGTCGTTTACGAAGACTTGAGAAATAAAGGATATAGAGTAAAGCCAAAGGGACAGCTTTTAATAGGTAAAAAAGCCTTTCTTCCAATATCTGAGAACAAAACCGTTAAAATCCCAGAAATAGCGGAAAAATCAAAAGAATTCTTAGACTTTATTCTTGCGGTTGTTGACGATGAGAGCGAGATAACGTATTATAAAGTGTATATCCCAGAACTCAAGGGTGAACAAAACGAAGACTTAAATAAAATTAAGGGTCTCCTAATTGGAGATAGAATCTTCGTAAAGGATACAAATCTATTTAAAAAATTCTTCTATGGAAATGAGCTTAATGGCTTTACAGTTCTATCCCTCATCGAAGGAATTTATTTGGCTGAAAAGGAGATCTTAGAAGTTTGCAATGCGAAGCTTGAAGAGTTGATAGAGAGAGCTAAAAAAAGTATAAAAGATTTTGACAGGAAATACGAAGTCTACAAAGATTTAAAAGAGAGAGGATTCGTAGTAAAAACTGGTTTTAAGTTTGGAAGTGATTTTAGAGTGTATTCAAAGGTTGTAGATGTTGAGGACTTGCCACATTCCGAATACTTAGTATCTATAGTAGATGACAGAGATGTCAGCTTAAGCGAGATTGCAAGAGCGGTAAGACTTGCTCAAAACGTGAGGAAAAAGATTCTCTTCGCATATAAAAACAATTACTTATGTATAGAGAGGATTAGAGTTTAAAACAGAACAGAGGGGATGTGAAGCAATTCAACGCCGTCTTTGTACACCGTGATATCTCCTCCACTTTCAGAAACTACTATTGCAATCGCCTTCGTTTCTTTAGTTATAGATGCACATGCTATATGTCTTCCACCTAAGCCTAACCTAATTTTAATGTTTAAATCCTTAGCAGAAGTTTCTATGTACCTTCCAGCGGTAACGATTATTCCATTTTCATCTACAACGAAAACACCGTCAAGTTGTGCGAATTCCATAATGCTTTCCCAAGTTTCTGGATTCTTTATATCCCTCTCCTTTTCGTCATGTCCCTTATACGGATTTAATATCAATTGACTAGATCTCTTCAAAACCTCTTCAACATCTCCAATCACAAATGCAGTCCCTATTTTTCTCCCCTCTCTTCCCTTCTGCGCAATGTTTATTGAAACCATTAACGCTGCCTTTATAACTTCTGGATCTACTCTTTCGGAACACTCTTCAATTGCTCTCCATATGCTACTCTTCGATGGATCTACTACAACTATGCCTTTTAGAGATTCGGTATCTAAAACAGCTACAGCTTTTTCAAGCTCAAATCCCTTTAAATACAACATCGTTGAGAGGTAATCCTTAGTTCTATACATATACGAGAACTTCTCAACAAAAACCCTTTCTGGCGTTTCATCAAAGTAGTATGCAAGGCTATCGAGAATTGTGACGTACTTCTTCGGAACAACAACTACTTCAAATCCATCGATGTCGATATCTACGTCTGATTTCGTAATAAGTGCTATTGTCTTTATATTCAAGCTGTTCGCTATTTTCACTGCACTCTCGATCAAGATTTTTAGCATCGAATTTAATATTTGACGAAAACAATTTTAAGTTTACGCAGAAGAGTTTGTAAACATTTAAAATATTTATTACTCTGCTGAAAAAATTAGGTATCTAAAAAAGCTGTAAATCATAGTTCATCAACGGATAAAACATTTACATCCTTACGAATCTTTTTCTTGAGTTTGTTATCCTCTGTAACGAGCACATCCGAGTTATCCACTGCAAGTTGAACGTAGACTGCATCGTAAAAAGTTATTCCGTATCTACAGGCGGTTTCAAGTGTCTCTTCATAATCTGGTTCCGCCACATCCATTTTATCTACAACTTTCATGAGTAATTGTAGCAGTTCCAACCCTTCGTCGTAATTTATGGACTTATGCAGGTTAACCTCTTTCCAAACTACATTGCCCAATTCATATTTAGCCAGTTGTGAAGTCATAGCGTTCTTCAGAATTCTCAACTTCTTGTTTTTTACAGCTACAAAAATTGAACTCGCATCGAATATCATCTTTCTCTATCCTCCCGAATTGATTTCACGACTCTCTCAGCTGGAATTTTGGCAAGTATATCTTCAAACTTCTCGATTTCTTTTTCCAACTCTTTCAATTCAATTTCTTTAACAATATCCATCAAGGCTTTTTTTACGACTTTACTCGGAGATATTCCAGCTTTTTCAAGTTTTTCCTTGATCTCTCTGGGTATCTTAACAGAAATTGTTACATATTTACTTTCCATGTCTTACAGTCGCAAGGTAAGAATATAAGGTTTACCAATGGTTTACCAAATATATCCCCCAAGCACTTAAAAGAAAAAAGGACATTGACTGGAGAAAATACGTTAAACTGAGAGAAATCTTAAAAAAGGTAAAAGAAATCAAGTAGAACTCCAGCTTGGATGCTTAAGAAAAGATACGGACGCTATTCTTTGATTTAAGCGTTTGTGTAAGCGTCAATAAAATACTAACCCGTAAACTTTACAACCACAGAATACAGTTCAAAGAATTTTGATGAAGAGGAGCTAAATTTGTTTGACACCGATGGAGATAAGGATAGCGACATA
>CAZFII010000072.1:0-6314 GCA_964518925.1 uncultured archaeon | reverse complement strand
AATCCCAATTAATTTGAGTAAAAGGTTTTATGTAAATTGGTTGATTATATTATTGTGCAAACAATAAATCACCCATTAATCAAGGAGGGAGTTGTAGAGAGAAGGAGATACCAAATCGCTATAGCATCTACCGCCTTATTAAAAAATACCCTAGTGGTTTTACCTACTGGACTTGGCAAAACAGTTATAGCATTACTCGTCATTGCCTCAAGATTGCTAAACGAATCAGGAAAAGTCTTGTTTTTAGCTCCTACAAAGCCTTTAGTTGAACAGCATGCAAGATTTCTGAGGAGAACTCTAAAAATCGATGAGAACAAAATAGTTGCTTTAAGTGGTGAAATAGATCCAGAAAAAAGGAAAAAGCTATGGAATACTGCGAGGATTATTGTTTCTACACCTCAAGTCGTTGAAAACGATATACTTGCAAATAGGATTAACCTTGAAGATGTAATACTCGCTATCTTTGATGAAGCCCATAGAGCAGTAGGAAACTACCCGTACGTTTTTATAGCTAAAGAATACAGAAAACAGGCAAAAAATCCTCTAATTCTTGCTATGACCGCTTCACCCGGAAGTGATATCGAGAGAATACTTGAAGTAGTAGAAAACTTAGGCATAGAAGAGATAGAGATCAGAACTGAGTGGGACGAAGACGTTAGACAATACGTTCACGAAAAGAAAATTGAATGGATTAAAATCGAGATGCCAGAAGAGCTTGCAAGAGTTAGAAAGAAATTAGAGGAACTAATTAAGCTTAGATTCAAAAAACTTCAAAGGATTGGCATTGAAATTCCAGAAAACATATCTAAAAAAGAACTCTTAAGCTTTCAAGAGGTTTTACAAGCTGAAGCATCAAGTGATAGGCCTGAGATTTTCGAAGCTCTATCTGTTATTGCTGAAATCTTAAAGCTTCAACACGCAATCGAACTCATCGAGACACAAGGCTTAGAAGCTTTAAAGAGCTATTTAAAGAGATTGATGAAGGAAGCGAACTCAAGAGGTGGAAGCAAAGCTTCAAAAAACATAGCAAATGATCCAATATTTAGGGAGATAGTTGTTGAAACTTTTAAATGTAAAGCTGAGCACCCAAAGATTGAAAAACTAAAAGAAGTAGTGAAAGAACAGTTAAAGAAGAACTCAGATTCGAGAATAATCGTTTTCACCAATTACAGAGACTCAGCTGAGATGATTGTAGACGAGCTCTCAAAGGAAGGTATACCAGTTTCGAGATTTGTTGGACAAGCGGATAGACTTGATGATAGAGGAATGAAACAGAAAGAGCAGATAAAAACCCTTGAGAGATTTGAAAGAGGAGAGATAAAGGTTCTGGTTGCAACTTCTGTTGGAGAAGAGGGATTAGATATACCAGCTACTGATCTAGTCGTTTTTTACGAGCCAGTCCCATCTGAAATAAGAGCAATTCAGAGAAAGGGAAGAACTGGGAGAGGTAGAGAAGGGAGAATAGTCGTTCTCATTACTAAGGATACAAGAGATGAAGGCTACTACTACGCAAGTCTTAGAAAGGAGAGGATTATGTACGAAAAACTCTACGAAATAAAGGAAATGCTTAAAAAGAAAGGACAAAGAACCCTTGTAGATTTCACAAAACCACAAACAGGTGTTAAAATAATTGTAGATTCAAGAGAGTTAAGATCTGAAGTCGTGAAGTATTTAAGAGATTTAGGAGCTTTTATCGAATCAAAAAGCCTTGAAGTAGCGGATTACATCTTAAGCGATAGGGTTGCCGTTGAGAGAAAAACAACTGAAGACTTTTTAAACAGTATTATAGATAAGGAAAGGCTCTTTAGTCAGATATTAAAGCTTAAGAGTGCATACATGCGACCGATTTTAATAATTGAAGGGAATAATTTATATAAAAGGGCTATTCATCCAAATGCGGTTAGAGGTGCTATTGCAAGTATAGCAATCGACTTTGGAGTTCCCATAATTCAGACTTCCGATGCAAAAGAAACTGCGGAGTTCTTAATCGCAATTGCTAGGAGAGAGCAAGAAGAGAGAGATAGAGAGATAGTGGAGCATGTAGCGAAAACAAAGAGAACTCTAAGAGATGAAATGGAGTACGTGGTTTCATCTATTTCTGGTGTTGGTGGAGTTACAGCGAAAAACTTGCTTAAACACTTTCAAACAATTGAAAGAATTGCCACCGCTAAGGAAGAAGAGTTAATGAAAGTCCCAAAAGTAGGTAAAAAAATCGCATCCAGAATTAGAAAGCTTATGACTACTCCTTACGATCTAGCACATCTGCATGAACTTGAATTATAGTGTATACCTCTCTGCTGGAAAGATTTCCGTTATGTTTATCAGTACTTCTCCCTTATGGATTATATCGTAGTTTCTAATGAGAACAGTCGATCCTTCATTAATTTCAAGGTCTTTTGCTAAATTCTTGTCAGCTTTTGCAATCCTTTTCCATCTTATCTCTCTTCTTGCTTCAATTTTATGCTTTCTCATAATTTTTCCGATTGGTATATCCGCTTTCATCAGGTCTTCTTTAAATCTCTTTTCAAGCCTCTTTATAGGCGTATACGATATAGCTCTAACGTATACGACTCCATCTACCTTCAAATTGACAACTCTGTAGTTTACGTCATCTCCCCTATCTATCTTTAATACCTTTGCAATGTCTTCGTCCGCTTTTACAATTCTCTGTTCAACTGTTTCCAACTCTACTTTCTTTCCAGTTATAGCCTCAATTATAGTCGTTATAGAACCGTCTGTATTCAAAAGGATTTTGTGAACAGCGTTTAACTTCATAGCCTATCTATCTCTTTAATTGGCTTTCCCCTCTTAGTTTCTGGGGCTAAGTAATCCAAGAATCTTGAAAAAGGAATGTTGTAAAGCTTGAAAGTTACTCTAATCGGTGATAAAACTGCGTTTTCATCGCAGAAGTTTACCTTTGACACTGTAGCGGTCTGTTTGTTTAAATAAATCACGATTTCGTTGTTTCTTCTTCCCTTTAAGATTTCACTTCTTGCAGTATCCAAAATCCTCTGCCTTCTTAGTAAATCCCTAAATCTACTTAAATCTCTTGCTTTAGCGAAGAGTTTTCCATCTTCTATTTCTATCTCTGCATCTGGAAATATGTTCTTTACAGCTTGAACAACTTTATCAACGTTTTCAGTTGGATGTATCTCAGTCTCTATAATTACCTCAACATGTCTAACTAATTTTGAAAGAATTGCCCTTATCTTCTCTTTAAAGTCTTCAATACTACCAACGTTCTCAACTGTGAAATCAGCTAATTCCATTGCTTTTTTTAATCCAAAAGATATCTCTCTTTCATCTCTTGCCTTAAGCTCTTCTAAACTTTTTACATCATCGCTCCTCCTTCTAAGTTTTGCCCTCTCAAATCTCTTCTCAATTGGAGCTTCAATACTGATCAAAACGAAGTCCTCTCCAAAAGTCTTCTTAAACCTAAAGACTTCCTCGACACTTCTAATTCCGTCTACGACTACAACTCCACTCTCCTTTAAAACTTCTCTGATCTTGGGTATGCATCTCTTTGCTATAGCATCCATTCCCTCTTTTTTTCTCAGTTCTGAAGCTATTTTTCCTAAATTTTCGTCAGTAGGCTCAAGATTTCTTTTCAAAGCCTCTTCTCTTACAACATCGCCCATTACAACTACGGGAATTCCTATTTCCTTCGCAACTTCACAGGCAGTACTCTTACCACTTAGAGGTAAACCAACAAAAGCGATTATCTTCATCTCTCCACCTCACATTTGCAATGGATTACCGAGTAGCAAGCTGCTGCCCTTCTGACTTCGATTTCAGGCTTTGAACTATACTTTATTTCGTATGCTTTCTCTGCTGGAAGAATTTCATCTAACTTTACTTCTCTGTTAGATGGAATATCCAACACTTTTACTTCTTCGCCATCTGATATAACGGCATAAACAGCGTTGACGATCCTTGCATATGATTTTATAAAATTCTCAACAGATGACATAGTTCTTGGAGATGTGAATTCAATACATACAAGTTTTCTATCCTTGAACTTCCCTATATAGCTACATTTAACCTTTATCTTTTCCTCTCCCAAATTCAAATAGATACCATTATCTTCTTCCAAATCGTATCCCTTTTCCCTAAGGGTTTCGAGTATCTTCATGCCTTTAATACTTTCCTCTTCCTATTAATCACGTTTTTGATTGCAGGGGTTATTATTGGCTTCTCCTTAATAAGTCCTTCTGGCTTGTAAACAAGTACTAGAAACATCAGAAGTCCAAACAGCATGTATTCAAGCCATACTGCTTCAAACGGAAGTCTTAAGAAAGACATAATCTCATGCTTGTATATCACAAGCAATATCTTTACAGTTACAAATGTCAAAGTTCCAACTGCAACGCCCTTATTGTTTCCAACACCACCAAGAAGAATTATTAAGAAAGGATAAAAAGTCCATTCAACTCTGGAAAAACTTAAAGCAATCACGTTAACTGAGTAGAGGGAATACAAAGCTCCAGATATAGATGCAATTGCCGAACCTAACGCTACAGTTTTAATCCTTAGAATCATAACGTCTTTTCCATAAGCTTTGACTACATCTTCATTCTCTCTCATAGCTCTCAAAACTCTACCGTATGGCGAATTTGAAATCCTTTCAACAATTAGATAAATCAGAAAAGCTATCGTTAACGTTATAGCAACAAACACGCACGTTCTCAATTCTCCAGGAACAAAAGCTAAAATATCTGGTATCGAAACTCCGTAATATCCACCGATAATGTCTACATCGTAATTGCATACCATATATGCTACTTCGCTTATTGCAAGCAGAGTAATTGCAAGGTAATCCTCTGAGAGTTTTGCACTTGGAAGTATAAAAAGTGCACCTGTAACCGCTCCTAAAATCGCAGCAATTAAAAGTGAGAGAATTAGTATTGCAATTCCGAAGAGTGGATTGCTCTTGATTATTTCGTTTGCGACCGTTTTAACTTCTGCACTTGCAGATATTATATCACCGCTAATCCCAAATGCCACCATGAGAATTCTGTTTACTATTCCTCCAACGGCTACTCCACCCATTAGGACTGCAAATGCTCTTCCAAAGTTTGGAATTCCAGCATATCCGTATTCCAAGTTTAAGCTCAGACAAACTATGAGATACAGTCCAAACCAAAGTGCTATGTTGAGTAGGATTTCTTCCATAGAATCCTCCTCCAGTTAATTCCAGTTAAACCTTTTGGAGCAAAGATTAAAGTTATAACTAGAACTACTAACGACACAACTCTGTTGTAAACGAGTAAACCAGTCCCAAACACTAATGATAAGGCATAAGTTAACAGCGACTCGGATAAACCAATTATATATCCACCTATTAAAGCGCCGTATATGCTTGCTAATCCACCAACGATACTCGCTGCAAATATCGAAACGATAATTATCGCTCCAGTGGCTGGAACTATTTCCTGTCTAAAAGGTAATAAGGTGCCAGCCATTGCTGCAAAAGCGCCAGATAAAAACCACGAGAACATCCTCGTATGTTCAACGTTAATACCCATAACTTCTGCTAAATCTGGGTTCTCCATTGAAGCTCTTAAAGCAATTCCAAAATTCGTCTTGTAGAGAAGTAAAAACAAAAACGCTAGAGACAAAACTATTACAACATAAGATACAAACAATATAGCAGTATGCCCAAATATCTCAAAATCGTATTGTGTAAATATGAACTTTACAGCAGATCCTTTTGTAATTTTGCCTAAGTAATCCGAATACGCTCCTATAATTCCAAGTAGTATTAAATCAGTTGCAAGAGTTGCAATCATGAGTATTACTATCGTAGCTTCTCTTCTTATTAACGGTCTAAGGATTGCAATGTAAACCAATAAGCCTAGAAGTCCACCCAATATAAATGATATAGGTAACGACTGATAGGGATGTACGTTGTATAGTCTAAGTAGTGTTAAAGATACGTATGAACCAAACACAGCAAAAGAGCCCTGAGCAAAGTTTGGTACTGCTGTAGTGATATACGTCAAAGTTAAGCCAATACTCAAGAGTACAAGGAGATTTGAGTACACTAGCGCCCCCTCTACAACACCCATGCGTTAAATGCAATAGTAGTAAAGTTTTAAAATGTTAGCGATTTTGTTTCAATATGTCTTGCAGAAAAATACTATTGGTGTTATTATTAGCGGCAATAGTAATACCGGTGGCTTATGCGGAGGAGCAAAAGCAAGAGATATCGATAGGGGTATTAGTAGACTTATCGGGACCTTTAACGACCTATGGGAAAGATATAGCGAACACATTAGATATAGCGAGAGAAGATATAAACAAGTACTTTGAAG
>CAZFII010000071.1:0-6315 GCA_964518925.1 uncultured archaeon | reverse complement strand
CCCCCGACTGCGGGATTAAGAGTCCCGCGCTCTACCTGGCTAAGCTACCGGCCCTTAGTTATCGAGACTAACACTGGAGTGTTTATGAAATTTATGGTCATAAATCCTATTCTCACAGTATGACTCTTTAAATGATATCTAACCTGTTATGATTATACCAAAAGTTTGATAAGCATTGAGTAATACAAATGCTTAAGCGGGGGTTGCCGAGCGGCCAAAGGCGCCGGATTTAGGGTCCGGTCCCGTAGGGGTTCGTGGGTTCGAATCCCACCCCCCGCATTATGAGATGCTCAACGTGTGGAAAAGACGTTGAAAACATAAGGTATTGTAGTTTTTGTAATAAACCAATATGCATCGATTGCGTTAGATATGTAGTCGTTAAAAGGAAAACTCTGCATAAAGAGTACGAGGAAAGTATTCCAGTTTGTAAAAACTGCCTTCCAGAAGTTAGATTTAAAAGGAATCTGTTAAGAGTCGTTAATGAAATCCTATCTCAAATTCCACGATAAATCGTTAAAAGTTTAATTGGAAACCTTAAAAAACTAATGTATTTAAGTGATTCCATGGAAATCGGTTGCATTTCAGTGTCACATAAAAAAGCTGATTTAAAAAGGCTTGAAAGTGTTTGGATTAACGATTATTCTGAATTTGCCAAAAGGATTTTATCCAATCCTTCTATTTCTGAATGTGCTTTTATACTTACATGTAATAGGTTTGAAGTTTACATAGCTGGTAGAGATATCGAAAAATGTCTGCTAAACTTAGCGAAAAGCTTGGGAGTTGAAGATGTTGCTGAAATTTTAATTGGTGAGAGTTGTTTAGAACATATATTAAGAGTTGCATCTGGTTTGGAATCGATGATAGTTGGTGAAGATCAGATATTGGGACAGGTTAAACACTTTTACAGTATTTGTAAAGAAATTGGATGTGTTGGAGTTTTTTTGGATAGAGTCTTTTCTAAGGCAATACAAGTGGGTAAAAGAGTTAGAAAAGAGACGAATATAAACAAAGGCTCGGTATCTATTGGATCTGCAGCTGTCGAGCTTGCTGAAAAGGTTTTAGGAGATTTAAGAGGTAAAAAGGTTTTACTCATAGGAGCTGGGGAGATGGGGACTCTTGTTGCGAAGGCAATAGCTGGAAAAGATGTTGAAGCGATACTAATAGCGAATAGAACGTATGCAAAGGCTGAAGAACTTGCTAAAGAAATTGGAGGAATCGCCGTAAGGTTTGATAAACTTGAGGACTACTTAAAGATTTGTGATATAGTTATTTCTGCAACTGCTGCTCCTCATCCCGTTATAACCAAAAAAGCAGTTGAAAAGGCTATGAAGGATAGAGATAACCTTGTAATAATTGATATTGCCTTACCGAGAGATGTTGAAGAAGGTGTTAAAGATATTAAAGGTGTTAAACTGTTTACAATCGACGATTTAAGAGAGATCAGCGAAGAAAACTTAAAGAGAAGACTTGAGGAAGCAAAAAGAGCTGAAAGAATTGTTAAAGAAGAAGTAGAACACTTAAAGATTCTTTTAAAAGATTTAAAGGCAAGAATGGCTATAGCATCGATGTACAAGTCTGCTGAAGCTGTGAAAAGGGAAGAAATCAAGGAATTGTATAACAAGTTGGTAGCAAAGTACGACGTTGGAGAAGAGGTTTTAGAACTCTTAGAGGCTTTTGCAAACTCTTTGATAAAGAAATTCTTAAGAAAACCAACTGTGAGACTAATTGAGGCTGCGAGAAATGGAAAACCATATGTTATAAATGCTGTAGAGTACTTATTTGGCGATGATGTATCCAAGGTTGAGACTGAGAAGGTTGAGAAAGGACAATTTGAGGAGTCTTTTTAGGGAAACAAAGCTAAGCAAGGATGATTTCGTAGTTCCGATTTTCGTAGATGAAAATATAAAGAAACCAAAGCCTATAAGTTCGATGCCAAATTACTATAGAATTCCAGTAGAAGGAATCACAGAGGAAGTTGAAAGCTGTATGGAAAAGGGACTCAAAGCATTTATACTGTTTGGAATTCCATCCTATAAAGATGAAATTGGATCTTCTGCGTTTGCGAAAAATGGAGTAATTCAAAAAGCGATCAGACTTGCAAAAAATGAATTTTCTGATTGTGTTATTATAACAGATGTATGTCTGTGCGAGTATACAACTCATGGTCACTGTGGAATTGTAAAAGATGGAGTAATCCTAAACGATGAAACTCTACCAATTCTTGGAAAAATAGCAGTCAGTCATGCTGAAAGTGGTGCGGATATAGTTGCCCCATCGGGAATGATGGATGGAATGGTTAAAGCTATAAGAGATGCTCTCGATGCTGAAGGCTTTACAGATGTAGCAATTATGAGTTATTCTGCAAAATACGCTTCTAACTTCTATTCACCTTTTAGAGAAGCAGCAGAAAGTGGATACAAGTTTGGAGATCGCAAAAGCTATCAAATGGACTTTCACAACAGCGATGAGGCTTTAAGAGAAGTTGAACTCGATTTAAAGGAGGGAGCAGACATAGTAATGGTAAAGCCTGCACTGGCATATTTAGACATAATCTACAAAGTAAAGCAGAAGTTTAAAGTTCCTACCGCTGCATACAACGTTAGTGGCGAATACAGTATGGTTAAATCTGCAATAGAAAGGGGATGGCTCAGTGAAGATATAATTTACGAGATTTTAATAGCTATAAAAAGGGCTGGAGCAGATTTAATAATTTCCTATCATGCTAAAGAGATAGCAGACAAAATTCCATAATATTTATTTTCTGCTTATCTACTCATTTTATGCCAAGAATGGAAAAGAGATCTGCAAGAATTCTGGCATTTGTTTTGGCATTAATCATGATCGGCTCGGTGTTTGCATACGTGATGAGAGGAGGAACACAAAACAAAAGGGAGGTAAAAGAGATTTTCAGCGATTTCAGAGATTACATAAATATAACTCCAAAGAGTGCATATCTGATTGAGTACGTAAACCTAAGCTATTTGTATCTCAATAAAGATGATCCATTAAGGGAGTACATAGATCACAAGCTTAGAAACATTTTAAGACCTGAAATTTTCAGTAGATCGATTATAAGCTTTCCAAATGGATTTAGGAGTATTGTACTTGCTTATTGTTATGATACAGTACAGTCTTATTTCTACTTCGTTGATACAAATCTTAGCAAGGTTTACTTTGCATACAACAGTGAATTGAAGATTGGAAACTATACAGTAAAGGTAAGACCCGGTATAGCATTACTCGATGAAATCTCTCCAGTAGTTGTAGGCTACATAAAACCCGTAAGTGATGTGGTTGAAATCCTTGAAGGAAACGAAACTGGATTAAGTGAATACCACAAGTATCTGAGCAGAATCAATGGAAGCTTTTTGTATGCATGGTATACCTATGGAGACTACGCAAAATCTACAATAAAAGCAAATAACTCAAGTATGGCGGATTTCTTCTTTGAGGGATATAGATTTAATGAAACGAACAAAAGCTATGAAAAGGTTTGGGCTTTGCACTTCATTGGAAACTACTTCTTTGCTAAAACGAATAAAACCGAGTACTGCTATATAAGGAGTTATGACGATGGTTTTAGCGTTGCAGTACTTGGAGATAAGAACTTCACAAAGTTGATGAAAACCAATCCAAGAATACTGACGTATCAGATAAAAATAGGATCATGAGGGTCGAAAAGGGAAAAACCCTAATTGCAAGAGGTGAACTAAGAATTGAAGGTGATGCAGAAGTTTTAGGTTGTAATATAAAGAGTTTTAGGAGTGACAAATATGTTCCAATATACTGCAAATCTGATTGCGATATCCATGTAGATGGGGATTACATCGTAGTAGATAGAGATACGATTCCAGATTCTTGGAAAAAACTCGTTAAAAAGGATTGGGAAACTCTGTTTATATATGGAGGAGTAGACAGTGGAAAGAGTACTTTGGCGACATATCTAGCTAACAAGATAAAAGACTGTTACATACTTGATTTGGATATTGGACAATCAGATATCGCCCATCCAACAGCAATGGGATACGGATACACGAAAGGAAATATAGTTTCGCTCTCAGAAATTGAAATGATCAATGGATTCTTTGTTGGTGTTTTATCACCAACTGGAAGAGAAGCAAGATGCTTAAGAGGTGTTGAAAGGCTTTGGAAGGAGATAAAGAACTTGGATGCAAAAAAAATCATCGATACAACTGGATGGATTAGAGGGAAAAGAGCTAAGGAATATAAGCTTGCGAAAATCGAGATAATTCAGCCCGATTTAATAGCATCCTTTGAAGGAACACCAACTTTTCTTGAGGATTATGAGGTATTTGAAGTTGAAAAGGGTTTTGTAATCGAGAGGAACAGAAACGAGAGGATGAAAACGAGAATCAGTAACTACAGATTATGGCTTGAAAATGCTGAGACAATAGAATTAAGGCTTTCAGATATAATGATTAAAAATACAAATCTGTTTAAGGGTAAGAGAATTGTCAAAGATTTCATTCAAGATGTATTAGGTGTTGAAGTTTTATTTGTTGAAAGGGGAGATGATTTCTTAAACGTTTGTGTCGCTGAGAAGCCTTTAATTACATCCGAAATCGTTAAGAGTTTGAAAGAATTGTACAACGTTGACGAAATTTGCATTTTCAAATTTGAGGATTTAAGGGATCTTTTGGTTGGATTGTACAAGGGTAACAAGTATTTAGGATTTGGAATTTTAAAGGAAATCGATGAGGAGAAAATTAAAATCTTGACAAAAGCTAAGGATTTTGATAGAGTTGAGTTTGGCGAAATAAAATTTGATGGCGAAAAAGAATTAATAGCAAGAATTCCATAATATTATTTTTATTTCAAAAGATAACTTAACTCTTAAATTAACGAGATATAACTTCTTTTTATGAAACAAATCGAAATAAATACTAGTAAAAGGGTAGAAATTATAGATATAACGAATAGAGTTGAGGAGTTGGTTGAAGGTAATGGAATTGCTGTGATTTACACGCCTCATACTACTACCGCTTTGATAGTAAACGAAGCTGAGAGCGGATTACTTGAGGACATAGTTGAAGTACTTCAAAAACTAATTCCAAAGGGTGCAGGATACAAACACGATAGAATAGATGACAATGCAGATGCTCATCTTAGAGCTTGTATTCTTGGAAATTCGTTAGTTATACCAGTTGAAAATGGAAGACTTGTACTGGGTACATGGCAAAGAATTCTGTTTGTTGAACTGGATGGGCCAAGAAGGAGAAGAGTTTATGTAAAAGTTATTGAATAAATTATTTATATAATAATTAATCGATTTTTAAACTATTTTTCATTAAAAGCTTTATAACGAAATAATAATTTACACGATGATAAAACTTTATAGAATGAGAGATCAAAAGGATTACTACTACTGGCTTGCGAAAAGGAAAGGTTATAGGAGTAGGGCATCGTTTAAGCTATTACAGATGAATAAGACTTTTAAATTAATAAAAGAGGGTGATAAGGTTTTAGATTTAGGTGCATCTCCAGGTGGTTGGAGTCAAGTTGCAGTCGAACTCGGTGCATCCTTAGTTGTAGCTGTTGATATAAATCCGATGAAACCAATAGAAGGTGTAGAATTTATTAGAGGAGATATAACTAAGAGTGAAACTATCGAAAAAATCAGGGAGATATCAAGTGAATTCGATGTAGTTATGAGTGATGCTTCTCCGAAGATTTCTGGAATATGGACAATAGATCATCTAAGATCAGTTGATTTAGCTCTTGCAAGTTTTAGAATTGCAAAAGAACTCTTAAAACCGGGAGGAAACTTTATTGTGAAGATTTTTCAAGGTGAGGAGATTCAGAATGTGTTCAACGAATTCAAAAAATATTTCAGATTTAAGAAGTTCCATTCACCAAAAGCTTCAAGAAAAAAAAGTGCTGAAATTTACTTCGTAGGAAAGGGATTTAAAAAACCTTAGTTTCTTTTCATTGAGTCAAATACAATTATCATTTTTCTAAGGCAAGCTACTTTTAATTCTTTTTTTCATTAGGAGATATATTTAAAAAGTTTTCTATTTATATAATTAAAAAAATTATATAAGTTTTTGTAAGTTTTACTATTGAATGCAAAGATCTATTTACTTAACACAGGCACAATCTTAGGTAATTGTAATAGAATATAAATGGCTTATGAAACAAATTCCAGCATCTAACAGGATTTTTAGATGTAATAGAGCAGAAGAATATCTTTGCTTGAATAAGCTGTCTCTCGAAGTCCTTCATGCTCAAATTCTAAATCAAGGTTTTTTAGAGCTTTAATCAGCCATGAAGCTATATCTATAATAAATTATAAGC
>CAZFII010000070.1:0-6337 GCA_964518925.1 uncultured archaeon | reverse complement strand
CGAAAATCATCCACGGAAAGGAGGACTTCTTGGCTGGATTAATAATCGCCTTAACCGGATTGCTGAATTACGTGTTCAAGCTTTATGAAAGCGACGAAGCCTGAGATAATCGGAATTCTGTTTGCAAAGCTTATGCCAAAAAGGGAAGAAATCTTTGCCGATATTGGTTGCGGAAGCTGTGCCGTGTCTAACTTCTTCGCAAATTACGTTTCAAAAGTTTACGCTGTGGATATCGATGAGAATGTAATTAGAAATGCCGAAGTTAAGGAGAACGTTGAATTACTGCACATGCACGGCTTAGAATTCTTAAGGGATTACGATTACGACATAGTCTTCTTTGGAGGTACTAAGGATATCGAAGAGATGCTCAAAGTTGCAAGCGGAAAAGCTAGAAAGATTGCTGTAAACCTTGCAAGAATCGAAATGGCTTGTAAGGTTATTAAGGTTATGAAGGAACTGGGCATTTTCAAAGAGGCTTTGATCGTTAACATTTCAAAGAGTTACGAGTTAGCTGGACTTACCGCTTTTAAGCCGATAAATCCGATATTCATTGTCGTAGGTGGTGTATAATGTTGTTTGGTGTAGGTTTAGGGCCGGGGGATCCGAAGCTGATAACTTTAAAAGCTGTTGAAGTTCTTAAAGCTGTAGATGAGGTTATAGTTCCGGGGAAACTTGCAGAATCGCTTGTTAAGCACATAGTAAAGCCTCGTGTAGTGGAATTCCCAATGGGTAGGAGTAAAGAAATTACCACCAAACTGGCGGAAGAGCTTGCAGATAGATGTGTTAAGGAAGACATAGCGTTTGCATGCTTGGGAGATCCGATGTTCTACTCTACATTTCAGCATCTCGTTGAAGAGATACTCAAAATAAATCCTAACGTTGAAATCGAGATAATTCCGGGATTACCGAGCTTCACGACAGTATTCTCAAAGATAAAGAGATTTATTGACGTTTCAATGCTCGTAACTACGCTTAAGGACGATGATATCGGATGCATCGTAGTCTTAAAAGCTACAAAGCCAAAGGAAATATGCGAACTCCTCAAAAAAATGGGGATGAGGGAATTTTACTTAGCGGAAAGAATTTTCATGGAAGGTGAGAGGATCGAGAAGATTGAAGAACCTCCAGAGAGAACGGACTACTTTACAATAGTTGTTGGAATGAGGTGATATCTTGAAGGTTTACTTCATAGGCTTTGGGCCGGGAGATCCCGAGTTGTTGACAGTCAAAGCTTACAAAATCCTTAAGCAAGCCGATTTGATAATATATCCCGGCTCATTAGTAGATGAAAAATTCCTTGAAGAGTTTAATGGAAAAAAGGTCAATAGCTACGGAATGAAGCTTGAAGATATACTAGAATTAATTGAAAGTAGCGTTAAAGCTGGAAAGGTCGTTGCAAGAATCGTAAGCGGAGATCCTTCAATATTTTCAGCTTTGAACGAGCAGATAGTTGAGCTTGAAAAAAGAGGCATCGAATGCGAAGTTATTCCCGGAGTTAGCAGTATTTTTTCAGCCTCTGCAATTTTAAAAACTGAGCTTACGATTCCTTCTGTCTCGAATGCAGTTGTAATACTTAGACCCGCTGGTAGAACTCTTGACAAAGACTACTTAGAGGAATTTGCAAGAATTCCCTGCACTCTTGTCATTTTGCTCGGAGTTGACAAGATTGAAGAGATAGCGGAAAGAGTTGGAAGGATTAGAGGATGGGATGAACCAGTTGCAGTTGTTTATCATGCATCAAGAGAGGATGAGAAGGTTATAAGGGGAACGCTTGGAGATATAGCTGAAAAAGTTAAGAAAGAGGGAATAAGAAGAACAGCCGTTATAATAATCGGCAAGGTTTTGGAAAGAAAGGGTAGGAGGTCTGTATTATACGCATAGCTGTGTTAGGGTTTGAAAAAGATCTTGAAAAACTTAAGAAGCTTGCAGAGTTTCTCAACGCGGATATTGTGGTCTATCGCTCAGGAATATTCAGTGAGCTGATGAACAAATTCGACTGTATAGTTGCATACATGCCCACTGGCATAATAATTAGATCGATTTGTCCTCACTTAAGAAGTAAGTGGGTAGATCCAGCTATCGTTGTCGTAGATAAACCTATGAGATTTGCGATCCCTCTACTCGGAGCTCATCACGGAGCAAACGCTGTTGCAGAAAAACTCAGAGCTTTAGGCTTAACACCAGTTATAACAACCTCAGCAGAGTTTTCAGATGGACTTTGCATAGGGATAGGTTGCAGAAAGGGAACGACTTCGGACGAAATCCTTAAAGCTGTTCATTCAGCGTTAGAGGAGATCGGAGCTAATTTGAAGGATGTAAGATTAATCGCAACCATCGATTTGAAGAGGAATGAAAAGGGTTTGATTGAAGCTGTTGACAGCATAAAAAAGCCTTTAATGTTCATTTCGGCTGAAGAGATAAATAAAATGAACGTTAGAGAAACAAAAGCTACTAAGATAGGAGTTAAAAACGTTGCAGAGGCTTGTGCACTGTTTTATTCTAAAAAGAAAGAGCTAATTTTGCCGAAGAGAGTTTACGGAGGTGTAACAGTTGCAATCGCGAGGTAAGCTTTATGTAGTTGGTATAGGCCCGGGAGATCCCGAGTTATTGACTCTTAAGGCTAAGAGAGTTCTGGAAGAATCGGAATTTGTCCTAGGTCATAAGACTTACGTTGAAAGGATTCGTCACATGGTTAGAGGGAAGATAATCGAAAGCAAGATGGGTGAAGAGGTTGAGAGGGTTAAAAAAGCTGTTCAACTTGCTAGATCACATATCGTTAGCCTTGTCAGCGGTGGTGATCCATCAATATACGGTATGGCCTCACTCGTCGCCGAATACGTTTATTCTTTGGGTTTAGATATCGATTTTGAGGTTATTCCGGGAGTTACAGCGTTATGTTCTGCTTCTCCGCTTTTAGGCTGTGCAGTGAGTGGAGATCATGCAGTGGTAAGCTTAAGTGATCTACTTACACCTTGGGAAATCATAGAAAAGAGGCTTAGAAATGCGTTGGAAGGAGATTTCGTTGTAGTGATATACAATCCATCGAGTAGAAAGAGGACAGATAAGCTCGTGAAGGCTATGGAGATCGTGCTGGAAATTAGAGGTAACGTTCCGATTGGAGTTGTAAAAAACGCAACTCGAAGCGGAGAAGAGGTATTTATCACGTATCCCGAGGATATAATTAGAGATCCAAGTAAAATAGATATGCATACGATTTTGTTTGTTTCGAACTCTGAAACAACGATTTTAAATGGGAGGATGATCACACCACGAGGTTATTCGAGGAAATACAGGTGGTAGTATGGAAATGGGTGCTTACAGTGATGAAGCTAAAAGAATTGTAGAAAGAAGTTACAGCATAGTGAATAAATTCGTTAAAGGAAACAGTTTGGAGGATTTCATTCTTAAGAGATGCATAATTGCAACGGGCGATCCTTCGATAAAGGATATCGTTGTATTCAAAGGTAATCCAGTTGAGGCGGGAATTGAAGCATTACGCAACGATACATATGTAATAGTCGATGTATCGATGGTTAAAGCTGGAATAAGGGGATATTACAACGTTTTAGTAGCTGTTGAGCACGCAGATCTTCAAGCTGGAGTCAGGGTGAGAGATGGGTTCTACAAGCTTAAAGATGTTATTGATGGAAGCATAATTGCAATCGGTAATTCACCAGCAGGAGCTATGGCTGTATACGAGCTATGCAAAATGGGATACAAACCATCTTTGATCATAGCGACTCCGGTTGGATTTGTCAATGCTGCTGAATCTAAAGAGTTGATAAGGAAGCTTGACATTCCTTCTATAACGACTGTAGGCAGTAGAGGTGGGAGCAATTTATGCGTAGCTATAGTTAATGGGATAATTGATCTCGCCAGCAAAAGGGGTTATTTGAGATCAGAGAAGGGTGTAATCATCGTAGGCGTTGGGCCATCGAAAGGATATATGACTGAGAAAGCTGTAGAAGAGATTCAAAAAGCAGATGTAGTATATGGGAGTAAGAGGGCATTCGAAATTGCTAAAAAGTATATAAGGGGCAATTTCGTGGAGATAAAGAGGTTCAGCGAAGATGTCTATAGAGCGATAGAGAAGGAAGGTAGGAGAAAGAGAGTAGTTGTTCTTTCAACAGGAGATCCGATGGTCGTTGGATTGGGTAAAAGGATTAAAGGTAACGTTATTCCGGGGATATCTTCTATTCAGCTTGCATTGGCAAAGCTTGGAGTTGATTTGACTGAAGTAGTGGTAATCGATGGACATGCGAAAGATTGCATCGAAGAAGTTAGGAAAGCTTTTGAAATCGGGAGATACGCTTTAATTTTAGCCGATTCAAGATTTAATATCGAAAAATTGAGGGAATTTGCAGACGTTATCGTTTTGGAGAATTTGGGATATGAAAACGAAAGGATTTGTGAAGGTTGTGAGATAAAATCAGATCTTGTAATTCTATTTGCAAAAAGGAGGTGATACTATGAGAGGTTTAGTTATAGTTGGACATGGAAGTCAATTACCGTATTATAGAGAGGTTATGGAATTACATAAAGAAAGAATTGAAAAGACAGGACTTTTTGATGAGATAAAACTTGCCTTCGCTGCACACAACAGAAAACCTACAGTGGATGAGGTCATAAGGGAGATGAAGTCCGAAGTTATTTACGTTGTTCCTTTATTCATAGCTTACGGTTTACATACAACAAAGGAACTTCCAAAGGCATTGGGTTTTAAGGAAGGAACTGGTGTAATAGAAGGCGAATTCGATGGCAAGAGGGTAATACTATGCGAACCTATAGGTAAGGATATTTTCGTAACGTATGCAATTCTGAATTCTGTCTTTAGGTTTAATGAAACATGCCAGCGCTGATGATTGCAGGGACATCGAGTCACGTTGGAAAGAGTGTAATAGTTGCAGCTTTGTGCAGAATATTCAGCAAGATGGGATACAACGTCGCACCTTTTAAAGCTCAGAACATGAGCTTGAATTCATTCGTAACAAGAGATGGTAAAGAGATTGCAATCGCTCAGGCTTTTCAGGCTAAAGCTTGTGGAATTGAACCAAATGAGCTTATGAACCCAATCTTACTTAAGCCAAAAGGAAACAAGATTTCACAGCTTATCGTTCTTGGTGAAGCTGTAAAAGACATCTCAGCTTTAGAATATTATAGAGAGGTTGAACAGTTGCAGAAAATCGTCGAAAATGCTTATAGAAAGCTTGAGGAAGAGTTCGATATAATAATTATCGAAGGAGCGGGGGGAATTGCAGAGATAAACCTTTACGATAGAGATATTGCAAATATTGGAATTGCAAGGATCGCTAAGCCTTCTATTTTTATCGTAGGAGATATAGACAGAGGAGGGGTTTTCGCCTCTCTTTATGGTTCATACAGGCTATTACCGGAGGATATAGCTAATCTCGTTAAAGGATTCATAATAAACAAGTTTAGAGGTGATGTAAACCTTCTGAAAAGTGGAATTGAAAAGTTAGAGACAATTACTGGCGTTAGAGTTCTGGGAGTTATACCTTTCGTTGATTTAACGTTTACGCCTGAAGATTCCATAAGCTTAGACGATTGGAATTGTAAAGATGCTAGAATTGGCATAGTGAGATTTCCAAGGATTTCGAATTGGACGGATTTCGAATATTTAAAACCTGCTGGAATAAGATTTATTTGGAAGAGAGACGATTTATCTAAGTTTGACATTATAATATTACCCGGAACAAAAGATACAATTGCAGACTTGAAGGAGCTTAAATCTACTGGAGTTTCTGAGAAATTAAAGAAAATAGCTGGAAAAATACCAGTTATTGGTATATGTGGCGGATACCAAATGCTTGGTAGAGAACTTATTGATAAAGGTGTTGAACATGGCTACATCAGAGCTAAGGGATTAGGTTTACTTGACGCTGTAACAATCTTTGATGAATTTAAGAAGAGAACAGTCCAAGTCGTGAAAAGAGTAACGGGGGATGCGGTGATATTAGATAAGATTAAAGGTCAAAAGGTTTGGGGATATGAAATCCACAAGGGCAAAACTTTTGCAAGTAATCCGATTCTTGAGGACGATGGATGTGCTAGTGACGATGGTATGACTTGGGGAACGTATCTGCACGGTTTATTTATGAATGACAATGTTTTGAATGCTATTTCAAAGTATTTAGGAGTTAAACTTACCAAAGGTAGAGACTGGATAGATCTATTTGCGGATATCGTAGAAAAGCACATAGATGTAGAACTAATTAAAAAATGTATCGGGTGGTGAATGCAACATTGTTGATGAAATATCTAAAACAACTTATTTTATAAAATGCTTTGTCGAACAATTTTCAAAAGAGTTATTTCA
>CAZFII010000069.1:0-6402 GCA_964518925.1 uncultured archaeon | reverse complement strand
TCTTTCTCTCTCCTCCATTATGTCTCCACCCTCTTAATACTTTTAATCTTTATCAAATGTCTCTTCACCCTGTGGTTGCTACCTATGAGTGAATAAACTTTTTCTATTGCAAACCTTTCATTGTGTGCTTCTACAATCTTTTTAAACTTCTGCCAGCCATCCTGAGTTTTAAACTCCCCAAAAACCTCAAATATCATAGTTTCACCTCATCAAAGCTTCTTCAACTATACCCAACTCAAAACCAGTTGTATCTCTACCAACTAAATATCCCTTAGAATTCGCTATTAAGCTTGAACCAACCATATCGTTACCAAAGTTTACAGTTCCCTTTAAAACTTCAACACCCATAACTTCTTCTATCTTTTTTATTTCCCATTCGTTTGCATTTGGATTTACTAGTCCTCCTCTGTTTGTCACAACTGCGGACATTCCTACAGTCTTTATACCTCCTATTGTTCCTTTAACAACCTCTACATCCAAGAATTCCGAAATAACTTCGATTATTCTTTGATCAATCTCTGGATGTGCTATGCAAACCCTATCGTTTAAACATAGGTTGTTTCCTAAGCAAGTCATCCTAGTTTCAACTACTTTAACTTCAAGGTGTTTTTTCAACTTTTCAAGCTCCTTGTTTAGTATTAGATCACTTACAACTACCCCCTTAGAGTTCATCGTTATTAAAGCTCCCACTAATTCAGATCCAGCTATAGTGGTTTGAATAACTTCTACATTGAGTTCTTCTCTAATTGAATCTATAAACTTGTCATCTCTAACTCCAACTACTGCAAAATCTTCGTTTACCTTTGCATACAAGCCAACTAGTGGACTTCCGTTAACCGCTATTAATTTCATGCAAGTTCTGCTTCTACCGTTCCGTCATCGAACTTGACTGCTCTAATCCTTATCTTTGATGGAGGTTTTTGTGCACCTCTCTCCCAAACCTTTTCGTTTATGCTTGCATCTATTTTCACGTTTTCTGGAGGTACTTTCATATGCCTACTCAAGAACTTCCTTATATACTTCATAGCCTTTTTAGCTCTAAGCCACCTTGGATACTTCTTCATCTTGTGCTTAAGCCTTAAGGAATAAACCCTTTCAACTTCTATCTTTGCCATATTTGTTCACCTTAGATCTTGAGTCTAACTCTTCTCCAATGCCTTCTCTTTGGACTTGTAAAAACTTTTCTATTAGTCTTTACACTTATCCATATCGGTGGTCTTCTATTTTGCTTCAAAGCTTTTGCGAGCCTCCTTTTGACACCAACTGTTTTCTTTCCCATACTATCACTTCCTTATAATTCTCGTCTCTCTTCTCTTCGGTTGAACCCTTTTCAAGATTTCCACTAACATCTCATCAGTGATAACGTTTCTTATCTTTCCAGCTTGTGCTAAAGCTACTAGCTGATTTTCTACAGCTTCAGCGATTTCTGGATGGGCTAATTTTAATCTGGAAAGTCTTTCTCTAGCCTCTGGCTCCAAAATCTTTCTCAGTATTATCTTCTTTTGGAGTTCGAGTTGTTGTTTGAGTTCTTGTTGTCTTTGTATTTCTTCTAATTCCCTTTGCCTTTGCTGTAACTCTAATAGTTTCCTTCGTCTAATCTCTTCAAGTTCATCCATATCTTATCATCTCCCTAAGGATATTAGTACTTTTCCAGAGCTGGAATTTCCTTAACTATCTCCTTTTTTACTTCTGCTGCGACTTTATCCAAAAAAGATCTCCCGGCTGGCGTTATCACTCTTCCTTCCTTAGTCTTTTTAACGAATCCAAGCTTTTCAAGTTGATGCAATGCGTTTCTTATTATTGCACCACTACCCTTTCTAAACTTCGGTGGTTTTACTCCTCTTCTCTTCCTTCCACCGTAATACGTTCTGAGCCTTTCTATTCCAACTGGACCATCTATGTAAATTCTCCTCAGTATCGATGCCAATCTAATATACCACCAGTCTTCTTGCTCTGGTGCCCTCTGTTTATGAACGCCTGTTTTTACATATTTTGCCCACTCTGGAGGTTTTACCATACTTTTCAACTTCTCGGCAACCCTTTTTATCAACAAATCCGCTGGGACATCGTAAACTGTGGTCATATTATCACCTCTTAAACGTTAGTACAAATCCTCTAAAATCTATTAATTTACCGTTTATCTTTGATGCTATTTCTTCTGCAAGTTCCTTTTTATGCTTCTTAGATGACATTCTGAAGTTTTTTAGCATCTTTACCTTTACTATTCCATGCTTCTCAAGCTGAAAGTTTATTTCTCTTATTACATTTTCGGTTATACCGTTTTTACCTATGTTTATTTTAACGACTTTCATTTCGAAACCTAATAGATCTTGTTTAAAAAGCTTTTTTAGCGTATAAGTTGATGTGTTTAAATCGTCTAAATCCTAAAGTTGGCAATTAAGTTAATCTAAATTTAAATATTTAATTTATTAACGATTTAGTTGTGACGTTACATTTTAAATACTTCATCAACAATGTTGCTTCATATTTTAACTTCCAGAACTACTGTTTTAGTAAAAAAGTATTAAATCGCAATCGCAATCCAATAACATGAACCTTGAAAAATCAAAGAAATTTTACGAGGAAGCGTTAAAATTGATGCCCGGTGGCGTTAACAGTCCTGTTAGAGCAATAAAACCCTATCCGTTCTATACAGCTAGGGCTAAAGGTTCAAAGATTTACGACGTTGATGGAAACTGCTATATAGACTACTGTATGGCTTACGGCCCGTTAATCCTTGGACATTCGCCAGAAATAGTTAAGAAGGCTATTGTTGAGCAATTAGATAGGGGTTGGATCTACGGAACACCAACAGAAATCGAAATTGAATATGCTAAGCTAATAAAAAAGCTTTATCCATCAATAGAAATGCTTAGATTCGTTAATAGTGGTTGTGAAGCTACTATGTCAGCTTTGAGGGTTGCAAGGGGATTTACGGGTAAAAACAAAATAGTAAAAATCGAGGGAAGCTATCACGGAGCCCATGATGCCGTTCTGGTTAAAGCTGGAAGTGGTGCTATGACTCATGGAATTCCCAGTTCTTCGGGAGTTCCTGTAGACTTCGTTAAGAATACCATACAAGTTCCATTCAACGATTTAGAAAAGTTAGTGGAAATCCTTGAAAAGGATAAAGACGTTGCAGCTTTAATTATGGAGCCAGTTATGGGAAATACTAGCTTAATACTTCCAGAAGATAACTATTTAAAAGAGGTCAGAAAGATTACCAAAGAGAACGAAGTATTGCTGATATTCGATGAAGTTATAACTGGATTTAGATTGTCTTTAGGTGGTGCTCAGGAGTATTACGGAGTTAAACCGGATTTAACCACTTTAGGTAAGGTTGCCGGTGGAGGATTGCCCATTGGAATCTTTGGCGGAAGAAAAGAGATTATGGAGAGAATAGCTCCTTCAGGTGATGTATATCAAGCTGGAACGTTTAACGGAAATCCATTAAGCTTAGTTGCTGGATACACCACTGTGAAATTTTTAAAGGAAAACAACGTTATAGAAGATATAAACAGAAAAACTGAGGAATTGGTTAAGGGTTTGGAAGATGTAATTAAAGATAAAAAAGTCAACTGCGAAATAGGTAGCATAGCTTCGATGTTTTGTATATACTTTGGTGAAAAGCCTAAAAACTATACAGATGCACTCAAACTCGATAAAAATAGATATATGGATTTCTTCTGGAAAATGCTGAGAAATGGAGTGTTTCTACCTCCATCGCAGTTTGAAATTTGTTTTATGAGCTATGCCCATAGCGAAGAAGATATAACTAAAACGATTGAAGCGTTTGAAGATTCCTTGCTTCGTGTCTATCTATGAAGGTAGTTGTTGGTACTAGGGGAAGTAAACTAGCATTAGCTCAAACAAAAAGAGTAGTTGATAGACTTAAAGAAGAGGGATATGACGTTGAGATAAAGATCATAAAGAGTACAGGCGACATAATGAAGGATAAGCCTTTATACGAATTTAAAGGTTCTGGAGCATTTGTTAGGACTCTTGAAAAGGCTTTAATCGAAAAAAAGATCGATATCGCCGTTCACAGTTATAAAGATATACCAAGTAAGAGACTTGATGGTGTATCAATTTCAGCGGTTCTTGAAAGAGATGTCCCAAACGATGCCTTTATATCAAGGGATGGATCTACAATAGATACTATAAAGAGAAACGCAGTAATTGGTACTTCAAGCTTGAGAAGAATTGCTCAGCTAAAGCTCTACAGAAACGATTTTAGATTTCAAAATATAAGAGGAAACGTTGATACGAGATTGAGAAAACTGAAAGATGGGTTATACGATGCTATAGTTCTCGCTGAAGCTGGTCTTATAAGACTTGGATTGGACAAAGAGATAAGGTATCAGAGGTTACCAATAGACAAATTCGTTCCCTCCGCAAATCAAGGCATAATAGCCGTAGAGACAAGAGAAGGAGAAGAAGACCTTGTTTCTTTTATGAACGATGAAAAGACAATGCTTGAAGCAGAGGTTGAAAGAGCCGTTTTGAGGGAGTTGGGAATTGGATGTGCGATTCCTGCGGGGATTTACGCTGAATACAAAGGCAAAGTAAAACTCATATGTCAAATAATTAAAGACAGAGAAATAAAAATCGTTGAACATTTAAATCCGAGAACTGCTGTAGAGGAAGCAATAGATGTTGCGAGGAATTTAAAGTCTGAGTTTATATATGAAAAAGGAGATAGCTAAAAAGCTCGAAAAAGAGCTAGATGAAAGGGAGATCGAAGCGGCTAAGAGAGATGATCATGCAAGGAGAAAGCCAAGACCATGCGGTTTTACCGTGCATGTAGCCAAAGGTTGTAATGGAGGATGTTTGTACTGTTATGTTGAATCGAAGCCGAAGTTAAACAAACTATCTCCAAAAGCCCTTATCTACGCTTTACTTTGTAATCCGTATTTTGAGGTTGGAAAGAGTTTTATAGCAATTGGTTCTATTTGCGAACCATTAGATTTTCCGAATTACACCTCAGAGCTAATAAGAGAACTGTTAAAATTGGGAAATCCAATTCAAATTTCTACGAAAGAGGTAAATTACGAGCTAATATCGTTACTTAAAAGAGTTGACTGTCTTATTTCGATGTGCGTACCATTTGACGAAATCTGTAAGAAGTACGAGCCAAGGAGACCTCCTCCATCCGAAAGGTTGGAGTTTTGCAGAGAAGTGAAGGGAGCTATATTTCTCAGGCCAATCTTACCAATGATTGATATTGAAGTCTATAAGAAGGGTATCGAGGTAATCGCTGAATATACGGATAGAATAATCCTTGGAAATCTCAGATTGACAAAAACTGTTAAAGCTAAACTCGGTATAAGTTCGTTACCAAAGAAATACTATGAGAGGAAGGTAATTCTCGAAAATTACGCTAAGGAGTTGGGATTAATAGTTTATAGAGCAGCATGTTGCTCGAATGCTTATAAGCATCACGTGATCTGCTGGAATAGGTGTTGGGAGAAGGGATTCTGTACGAGATGCCCAAATTCATGCTATATTAGGGTTTATAATTAAATTAATCGATAATCTTTATACCACTTTTTCCGTTATTGTAGCCAACCGAGGGCGTGTTAACTTAAGGGTGCAAGCTTTAAATATTGAATATTTATGCTTTCCGCACTAAGTTGATACATCCCTTTAACTCTACGATAATACCGCTTTTTCAATCGGTCGTTATTGTAGCTGTATTAAATACAGTTGCATCACCACTTTTCAAATAATATCGATCACCAAAAGTTTAAAAACTATAAAAAATAGATTAATTTCATGGAAAGCAAATTTGAATATAAAGGAGTTGAAATTACTTTTTTAAAGCATGCGGGATTTCAGATAAAGGGAAAGAACGTAACTATTTACATTGATCCATACGAAGTTCCGAAAATGGAAAAGGCGGACATAATCCTCGTTACGCATGAGCATTTCGATCATATGGATTTAAAATCGATTAAAAACTTAGCTGACAAAGACACAGTTATAGTTTATCCGCAAGGGTGCTACATAGAGGGATATAAAACTGTAGAAGTCAAAGAAGGGGATAGAGTTGAAGTTAAAGGTGTTAAAATAGAAGTAGTTCCAGCCTACAACGTGGACAAACCGTTTCACAAAAGGGGTTTGGGCGTTGGATATATAGTTGAGATAAATGGTGTTAGAATATATCACGCTGGCGACACCGACAGAATTCCAGAGATGAAGGAGATAAAAGTTGACATAGCTTTACTACCAATTGGAGGAACTTACACAATGAACGTCAAAGATGCAGTAGAAGCTGCAAAAGATATAAAGGCTAAGTACTACATTCCAATGCACTACGGAGCAATTCCGAATACTGAAGCAGATCCAAATGAGTTTAAAGTTGAGGGTGCCGTAATTTTGAAACCACTCTTATAATTTTTT
>CAZFII010000068.1:0-6476 GCA_964518925.1 uncultured archaeon | reverse complement strand
TGAATCCAAATGATTCAGATACAGACGGTGATGGTGTTATTGACGGAAGGGACACCGTGCCTAACAAACTATGTGTAGATATTACCTATTGGGAAGAAAAGAGAAGAGCAGATCTTTTAAATGATGGTGATCCTTACTTCGTAATCCATGTATACGACTCTGAAGGTAGATTAATCGGTAAAGATAAGCTAGGGCCAATCTCAGATAAAGGAAAAATTGAAAATGTGCCAGATGATGAAAAATCATTTACAGTTTTAATCGAGGTATGGGACAGTGATCAACCTTGGAGTTCAGACGATCATTACGATATAAGTGAAGACCTACACAGCTATGATCTAACGATAAGTTACAATGTCGATCAAGGAGTATCATACGAGAAACGTGATGGATCATTAGATGGTAGCTCGAAAGATTTAGATGGGCTAATCGAATTCGAAATAACCATTAGTGGTGAGGAATACATGAGGAATACATAGTGATTTCATAATTAATTTATTTTTAAAATTTGAAAAAATTAAACGTAAGCTAACTGTTTAAACTTTTGAAGAAATTCCTCCTTTTTATCTCCAACTAATGCATGCTCCAAAACTTCATCAATTCTCGAAACGGGTATTATCTCTATCTTTCCCTCGTGCTCTGCATCTAACATTACATCGTCGAGGTTGTCTTTTGGAATTATAACCTTCTTTAATCCAGCTTGAATTGCTGCTTCAATCTTTTGAGTTACTCCACCAACTGGTAGCACTTCACCTTTAACACTTAAACTTCCAGTCATTGCTACACTTTGATCAACGGGAATCCCCTCAATTGCAGATATTACGGCAGTAGCTACACTTATACTCGCAGAATCTCCCTCAACTCCTTCATAAGTTCCAACAAACTGTATATGTATGTCCATGTTTGATATATCTTTTCCAGTAAACTTCTTTATAATTGCAGAAACGTTCATAACAGCTTCTCTCGCAATCTCTTGCAATCTTCCAGTAGCAATTACTTTACCTTCCTCTTTACTTATAGCAGGCGTAACCTCAGCAATTATCGGCAATACAATACCAGCGGATTCGCCAATCACAGCTAATCCGTTAACTCTACCAATTTCGTATCCTTCTGTTAAGAATAGTCTGTAGTCTTTTCTCCTCTCTATGTATTTATCTGCAATCTGTTCTTCAATCGTTTTAGCTATCTTCTTAGCTTCTAATACATGTCTTACAGTTACAACTTTAGCTCCTTCAGCCCTTGCAATATCTCCAGCAGTTCTTATTAATCCACCGAGTTCTCTAAGCCTCAGCGTTAGATGCCCTCTCCTTCCAGCTCTCCTTCTTGCCTCTTTTATTATTTCAGCTACAGCATACTTATCGAAATGTGGAATCTTACCAT
Organism: uncultured archaeon; assembly: GCA_964518925.1. Lineage (GTDB taxonomy): Archaea > Halobacteriota > Archaeoglobi > Archaeoglobales > Archaeoglobaceae > CAYWXE01. The sequence goes on along the minus strand of CAZFII010000068.1, from coordinate 5,099 downwards.
CTTTAACCACTTCTTGAGCAACAAATCTAACCAGTTTTCTTCTGTTTTCTGGCGTGTCTGGCATCGTGTCGTTCATGTAAATCTCGTATCCATAACCTTCAATTCTACTCCTCAAAGCTGGATGCATACCCATTAAAGCATCTAAGTTACCTGCAGCAACTAATATGAAATCACACGGAACAGGCTCCGTTCTTACCATAGCACCACTTGAGCGTTCACTTTGTCCAGTAATCGGGAACTTCTTCTCCTGCATAGCCGTAAGTAGCTTCTGTTGAGATTCAATTGTAAGAGTATTTATCTCATCGATGTATAGAACTCCTTTATGTGCTCTGTGAATAGCTCCAGCCTCAACTCTTTCATGAGCTGGGGTTTCTAAGCCACCACTCTGAAATGGATCATGACGCACATCACCAAACAGTGCTCCAGCATGAGCTCCAGTCGCATCCTCAAATGGAGCAGTCTCTCTGTTACTGTTATCAACTAAAAGCTTTGGTATGTTTCTCTCTTCTCTCGGTATAAAATGGCGAAATAGAATTAAAAGGAGTATTGCCGCTATTAGACTCAATATGAAGTTTTCAGGTTGAATTAAGAGTGTATAACCAATGATTAAAAAGATTAATGTAAATACAATTACGTTTCTTGCTTGAGCTTTTTTCATCGCCTCCTCTTTATATGCTTCAACGATTTCCCTTCCCTTACCAGCAGGAACTACTCTTATCTTCGGCTGATTTGGATCTTGAGGATTTGGATAAACGAGAATATCCTCAAGTTCTTCTTTTGGCAAAAGCTCAGCCATTGCTTTAGCTAACATCGACTTTCCAGTACCGGGTGAACCTATGAGCATTACATGTCTCTTCTGAACTGCCGCCTTTTTTATAGCCTCAACGGCATGATCTTGACCAATAACTTGATCGATTAACCTCTTGGGAACTTCTATTTCCGCAGTAGTTTCAAATTCTAATCCACCAAGTATATCTTTAATATCTTCGTTCATGATATACAAGATTACTATTTCTATAGGTATTTAACGGTTGTTGACTTCCAAAATTAGTATGAATTATCTATGATAAAGGTAATTCGAATCTCAAATAAAAACTAACTCATACGACATCTCCTTAAAAACCATACTTCGAGTTTCAAGCAGTTAGTAGCCTCACATTCTTTCTCTAAACAGCCATAGCACGGTGGTAACCCTGTTATATCTTCCATTTTTTCCATTATAGCCTTTAGGTCTAACTCTTCTTTCTCTTCCTTTTCTACTTCTGCTTCTGCTGGAACTATTTTGAAAGTTTTGACACCATCAACTACGACTTCAATTCTCTTTATTAATCCCTCTCTTTCGAGTTTTCTCAGTATCCTCGAACACTTACTGCTGTCTATGTTCAATTCTTTCCATAAGTCCTTTTGTAGAATTTCTCCTCTTTCCTTTAGTATTTTTAGTATTTCTTCTCTTGTATCAACGATTTGAAAATCCGTCATTCGTATGGCTGAATTAAAATTATGTTATTTCCCCTAAGCACAATCTCTCCGAGGTTTCTCAGTTTCTTTCCGTCTTTGTATTCAAATGCATTCGTTAAATATAGATTCATGTACTCATCGACACCTTCGAGTTTTCCAACTAGTTCACTTTCTTCGCCCTTCATTTCAACTCTAATAGTTTTCCCTATCAGCGACTTCACCATTTGACTCGGTAGCATATTATCACCTCGTTGCAGAAAATGTATATAACTTCTCTTTTTAAAATCTTTCTGAATGATTGTAGTCACTGGTGGTGCTGGGTTCATTGGAAGTCATGTAGTTGATAGACTTGTTGAAATAGATAAAGTAGTAGTCTTGGATAACCTTTCATCGGGCAAACCTGAATACGTAAATGAGAACGCTGAATTCTATAGAGTTGATTTAGCTAAAGATGACATCACAGATATAATAAGAGGAGCAGATGAAGTTTGGCATATTGCAGCAAATCCAGATGTAAGGATAGGAAGCGAAAATCCCGATGAAATCTATAGAAATAACGTTTTAGCAACTTATAGACTCCTTGAAGCGATGAGAAGAGTAAATGTAAAAAGGATAATCTTTACATCTACTTCTACTGTTTACGGTGAGGCAAGAGTTATACCAACACCAGAAGACTATCCAACGCATCCAATAAGCATATACGGTGCATCTAAACTTGCATGTGAAGCCTTAATAGAATCTTACTGTCACACTTTTGACTTTCAGGCATGGATTTACAGATTTGCTAATGTAATTGGGAAGCGAAGCAATCATGGAGTTATATACGATTTTATAATGAAGCTAAAGAGAAATCCAAATGAACTTGAAATACTAGGCGATGGAGAACAAAACAAGTCGTACATATACATAGAGGATTGTGTAGATGCGATGTTTCACGGACTTAAAGCGGATGAATCCGTGAACATATTTAACATAGGAACAGAAGATCAAATAAAAGTTAAGAGAATTGCAGAAATAGTTTGCGAAGAAATGGGATTAAATCCAGAGTTTAAGTTTACGGGTGGAAGAAGGGGATGGAAAGGAGATGTACCAGTTATGCTTTTATCTATAGAGAAACTTAAAAAAATAGGTTGGAAGCCAAAATACAACAGTGAAAAAGCCGTAAAACTCGCTGTAAAGGATTTATTAAATGAATTAAATTATGAGAAATGAAAATATAACTGCAAACACACCAGTTAAAAATATGCCATCAAAGGTTCCAGCTCCGCCAATGCTTACGACACCAGATCCGATTTTTTCTATTTCGTTTAAATGTAAGATATCAGCACCAAATAATGCTGATAGAACTCCTACAGCAAAGGAAAGTTTTGGTAAAATAAATATCGGGTGATTGAAGGCTAAAAGTGCGAAAAAACTCGAAATAGCTGAAATCGTAGGCGGTATAAACATCGGAACTACGATTCCAACATTCGGTATAGGTTTAGCAAAGTGGTAAATGACTAACGTTGAAACTGTAAATGCTATAAGAAAATCTAAGATTGGAATTTCAGCTAAGAGTTTTAAAGCTAATACAAGTGGAATTATACAACCGCCTAAGTTTATAGCAATAGTAATCTTCTTTCTTTTTCTAACAGAATAAACAAACCAGAGAAAGTAGTATCTCTCAATAACCTCTTTTCCTTCCTTTTCGTATATGGGTATATTTACAAAACTTCCAATTACGATGAGTGAAAATATAGTGATTGCCTCAGTATAACTAATCCCGAAGAGGATTTGAAACACTTTAGAACTAGTAAATACAAAGATAACAACGAAGAAGGGTATTGCTACTAAAAACAGAAAAACTGGCAATATTAAAGGTGGAAATATGTAATCCCTTATGGTTTCATCTCCTCCTTATTTTTCTATCGTCGACAACGATGTAATCTTTTAAAGCTCTAACGTATTCAAATGGAATTATATAGAATCCATCCTCCTTTTTAAAGCTTGGTACATCGTTCATTGGCTTTACTATTAAACTTACGAGAGAGCCAGTCTTAAAGTCTACTGTTATATTATGCAACTTTCCGACTACAGTTCCATCGGATAGAACGACTGTTTTTTTTGCTAAAGATCTTGCAAGTATACCCTTCATTAATTGATGTATTGATTAAACGTATATAAATTCTACTTTTCCCTCGTTACCAAGTAATCTGCTAGTTCGATAAGTATTTGCTTTGGTTTCGAATCTGGTAGAATCTTTAGGTATTCTTTTCCTTTTTCAACGAATTCTAAAGCCTTTTTTCTTGCATATTCAATAGCACCACATTCCAAGAGTTTCTCAACATCTCTTTTAATTTTCTCAGTATTAGCTTTTCCCTTCCCGAATGTCTCAAGCTCTATACCCTTCTCCATCGCCTTTATAACTATTAACGTTTTCTTTCCCTTTAGTAAATCGCTACCCCAATCCTTCCCGATATCCTTACCGATTAAATCTAAGATGTCATCGTGAATCTGAAAACCCATCCCGCAGTACAATCCAAATTTCCACAGTGATTCAAAGACTTTTTCATCTTCACCAAACAAAATCGCTGGTAAAGCTGATGAACACGCTATTAAAGTAGCGGTTTTTAACTCTATCATCTTTAAGTACTCCTCCTCTGTAATGTAATCCCTTTTTTCATAGCTTATGTCTAAATACTGTCCTTCACAAATCTTAATGCAAACTTCAGCTAACTTGCTTACAGCTTTAATGATATTTTCATGCTTAACATCACACATGGTTATAAGTCTAAATGCTTCTGCAAACAACGTATCTCCAGCTAGAATCGCTACTGGCTCACCGTAAACTCTGTGAACTGTAGGTACTCCTCTTCTAAATTCGTCTCTATCCATTATATCATCGTGAATTAATGTAAAGTTGTGAATGACCTCAATACTAACGATTGCCGGTAGTATTTTTTTATAGTCTTTACCTAAGCATTCAGAAGTTAATAGAGATATCACAGGTCTAAGTCTTTTCCCTCCAGCTTTTATCAAATGCATTGATGCCAAGTATAAACCCTCTGGTTCTTTAATTTGAAGTAGCTCCTTGATTGCATTATTGACTATTTCAGCTCTCTTATCTATTTCCTTTTTCAACATTGAAATCACAACGCTATAACTATTTTTAAACTTCACTATAAAGTGGAAACACCGTTTTGGTTTTGTTAACTATTGTCAAACGTTTGTTAACTATAAAATCAAGTAGGATTGATGAAGTGTAAAAAGTAAGGTTGAACCTTTAAGCAAAAATAAGAGCGCTAACTATTACTACGTATTTAAACAGCTTCTTGGACGAGCACGACCTCGTAACTACTGTCAATGTAAACGTCAACAGTATGAGGTATAGCAACATCTAGTGTAGGATTGAACAATCCAGCAGTAATGATCTTTACCATCTGCGGGCTTACCAGCACTACTAACGTTTTCAAAATCTTTTATCTTCCAATTTCCGTTAACTTGGTAAACTAAGCCTTCAGATGTAAGATATACCATTTCAACATAATACGTTACGTTTGGATGCATTTCAAGGTACTTTTTAACTATTGGATGCTGTCTCGATACTTCTTCAAGCTTCTGAAGCGGTGGTGTCATCAAACCCTCTTTGTATTCAACGACTT
>CAZFII010000067.1:0-6507 GCA_964518925.1 uncultured archaeon | reverse complement strand
AGCGTAGGTTCGGTGATCGCATAAAATCCCGTTCCTCTCACTCTAAATTCGTTGAGACTCATCTCATACCTGTAGCTTACAACATATGGAGATTCTTTATTCTTAACCCTACTCTCCTTATTTACCTTACTTCCCTTACCTAATCATTACTTCCAACAGAGCAAAAAGTTCTCATTAATTTCAGAGGATCTGAAGTAAAGGACAATGTTTAATTTAACTAATTATTTTTATAGAGATCTAAAAATATTTATTAAAAATTAGAGTTCGATTAGGTGCGTCTCTTTTACTACGTTTAACACCAGCATTGTATACGTTCTTTTAACGTTTTTCATTCCAGCGATTCTTTTAACAAAGGAGTTTAGACTATCTCTATCTTTAAACTTGGCAACAACTAAAAAATCGAAATCTCCAGTAACATCGTAGACAGCTGTAACGTTTGGTTCTTTAGCTATTTCCCTTTCTATATCTACGAGGTATTTTCCTTCAGCTGTAACCCCTATTATAGCTGTTAAATCGTATCCGAGCATTGAATAATCTATAACTGGTATGAACTTCTTTATCAATCCGATGTTTTTCATCTTGTTAAGCCTGTTATAAACAGTTCCCTCCGCAACCCCAACCTTTTCTGCAATTTCTTTAAGACTTTTCCTAGCATCTTCCTGTAATTCTCTAAGTATTTTTATATCAATTTCATCAATTTTTACCATCTATTTATACTTTATTGCAAAATCTTTAAAGTTTTTGCGGATGAGATTTTTCTTAGTCATGATCGATGAAAGACTGCTTAAAGCGTTAAAAGAAGTCGGAATTGAGGAATTAACAGACTATCAAAAAAGATCTTTCGAAAAAGTGTTAAATGGCAAAGACGTTTTAATAGTTGCACCTACTGGAAGTGGAAAAACCGAAGCAGCTGTTATCCCAATACTTCAAGAATTACTAAGGGATAAAGACAAAAAAGGTATAAAAGTCCTCTACATAACACCGCTTAGAGCTTTGAATAGGGATATGTTGAGAAGACTTGAAGGACTTGCAAAAAAACTTGGAATAAGCATAGATGTCAGGCATGGAGACACATCTGAAAGTAAAAGGGTTAAACAATCGAAGAATCCTCCGGTAATTCTTATAACAACTCCAGAAACTTTTCAGATTTTATTTTTAGGTAAAAGGCTCAGAAAATACTTGGAAAACGTGAGGTATGTTGTAATCGATGAAGTTCATGAACTATTAGACAACAAAAGAGGAGTTCAGCTCAGCATAGCCTTAGAGAGACTTAGGGAAATTACAGATTTTAAGATTGTAGCTCTTTCTGCAACTCTTAGCGATGGAATTTTTGAAAACTTTGAGGTTGTCAGAGGAGATTTAAATAAAGAATACGAATTTCAAATTTTAAAGCCTGAAAGAAAAGATATCGATAGCGATATTGCGAAAGAATTGGAAGTCGATGATAGATTTGCTTCAGAACTTCGAGAAATTAGGGATATAATGGAAAAACATAGATCTATTTTAATATTCGTTAATACGAGGCAAACTGCTGAGGCTTTAGGTGTAAAACTCAAGAGGATTGCAGACGTTGATGTTCATCACGGAAGTCTGTCAAAGGAATCTAGAATTGAAGCTGAAAAGATGTTTTCGAATGGAAAACTTAAGGGTTTGATATGTACTTCATCAATGGAACTCGGGATCGATATCGGTTACGTTGATGCGGTAGTTCAATACAACAGTCCTAGACAGGTTACGAGACTTTTACAAAGAGTTGGGAGAAGTGGACATAGAATTGGTAAAGTTTCTAAGGGATACATAATAGTGAGTAACTTTGACGAAATACTCGAATCGTGGGTAATTGCGAAAAGGGCTTTAGAAGGAAAAATAGAAAAAGTAGACATTCATTTCAACAGTTTAGACGTATTGGCAAATCAGATTTCTGCTATAGCATTGGAGTATAAAAGGATTGAAGCTGAGAAGGTTTACAGGATAATTAAACGTTCTTATTTCTATAGAAACCTCAGTTATGAAGAGTTTGAGGAGATTTGCAAATTCTTAGCAGATATAGGATTAATTGGATACAACGGCAATGAGATATATGCAAAGAGAAAGACAAGACTTTATTTCTATGAGAACATATCTATGATTCCAGATGAAAAGAGCTACAGAGTCGTTGACATAACCACTAACAGAACCATAGGTGTCTTGGATGAGAGCTTTGTTTCAACTTTTGATGGCGAAGTTTTTGCGATGAGAGGTGAACTCTGGAGGATATTGAGTATTGACGACGTTGTAAGGGTTGAGCCTGTCAGTGCAGAAGGAGTAATTCCATCTTGGGTTGGTGAAGAAATTCCAGTTCCATTTGAAGTTGCACAGGACGTTGGAAAACTAAGACTTTGGATAGCCGGATATATAACAAATGGAATAAATCCAATTAAAATACTCGTAAACGAATTCAATACGAATGAACTCGCTTGCAAAGAAGTTGTGAGTGTTATAGAATCCCATATAAGGAAGGGTTTTAAAATTCCAAGTGATAATCATTTAACTATTGAATCTTCAGATGGGATTACAGTTGTTAACGCTTGTTTTGGACACAAGGTTAACGAAACAATTGGAAGAATTTTAGCTCTACTCATATCTGCGAGAAAAGGGAGGAGTATTTCAGTTGAGATCGATCCGTATAGAATTAAACTCTCTCCAGCAAGTTCTGAAGAGGTTGTTGATGCCTTAAGAAGTGTAGAACCCGAAAGCATCGAATTTCTTGTGGAAAGAGCTTTAATTGAAACGAAGCTTATGCAGTGGAAATTTGTTGAGATAGCAAGGAGATTTGGATTAATCGGAAAAAACGAAGATTTAAGGAGGATAAATGTAAAGAATTTGATATTAAGACTTAGAGATACTCCAATATACAAGGAAACTCTTAGGGATATATTTACAGAAAAGATGGATCTTGAAACAACTAAGAAAATCTTTGAAAGGCTTGATAACGATATAACCTATTCCGTTTATTCAGAACTGAGTCCGATATCACTTGTTGCAAGGAGTAGTAGCTACGATTTTATTACTTTAAGATCAGATGGGATTATCTTAAAATCTTTTAAGGAAAGACTTGAAAAGGAGATTTGCACTTTATACTGTTTGAACTGTAAGGCAAAGTATTCCTTGCAAGTTTCTCAAATCAACAGTTTAGAGTGTATAAGATGTAAATCGAGATTCGTTGCCGTCTTAAAAAGAGATCCAAAAGACTACAAGAAATCTGAACTGTTTAGGATAGCTAACCTAATCATGTGTTATGGAAAAAGAGCTGTTTACGCATTAGTTGCATATGGTATTGGAGTTGAAACCGCTACGAGAATTCTTGCAAGGTATTACAAGAACGATGACGAATTCTTCAAAGCTTTGCTAGAGGCTGAGAGAAACTACGTAAGAACTAGAAGATTTTGGGATTAAATCGTAAAGGCTTATAAAATATGCAACATGCTACAATGTGTTGTTGCGACTACTGCTAAAAACATCTTGTTAACTTTCTACTGTAGCTTTCAAAATATCTTCAAGCTCCTCGACAAAATCCTTAAAGCCTTCATTACTGGTTAAGTCGTAATGTAACGGAACTATTCCAACAAAAAGCTCAACTTCTCCATCTTTGCCCAATCTGATCGGAGTCTTAAGCTCTTCGCTATCAATGTCAACTAAATTATCTGGATACAGTAGCAACGCCTTCTTAGCACCCAAAACTTTGCAATATGCGTAAATCTGATAAGCGTCTTGCGATGAAACACCTAATTTCGCACTATCTGGATCAAGTCGCTTGTATTTAGTGTCGATTATGAGTCTGAATTCATCGTTAACCTTTACGGCTATATCTGGAACTAATTTGAATAATACTCTTCTCCTTCCGTCTTTATATACTTTCTCAGCTAAATGGCCAATCTTATACTGTATTAGCAATTCAGCGTTCTCTCCGAAAACCTTATGCAAACCCTCTTTTAAAATAACTCTTGCTACAAATTCTTCGAACAATTTCTCCATTGGAATCATGAGTGAGAATGTCTCAATTTTTGAAGCTTGAAGGGTTAAAGTCGATCCCTCAAGAATAAGCCTACACAATTCAATAAAGGGTTTAAAATCGATATTCAATCTGTTAAACGTTATTCTGTCGATTTCTTGTGGTGTAACTGGAGTTAACGTCACTCCATCTAAGATGTCCATTATTCTTCGAAGTAAACGGTAATTTTCGGGACTTTTTGTCTTTCTTGATAATAGATAACATGTGTATTTCAGAGTTCGGTTTATGAGATTGTTAATTGTTCTTTCGTAATAAATGCAAGGTATAATATGCAATCTTGCTGGATTTGTATATCTTGCAAAGTCTATTCTTCCTTTAACAAATCTAAGTTCGTCTCTCCTTCTTACGTATTCGTAGTTTTGCTTTACCTTCAGAAGGGATAGTAGATTTTTTGCGAAGAGGTAAATAAAAACTTCAAAGAAATCGTGCTTAACTTCTTCTAAACCCGTGTAATCTATTTCCTTTATCTTCAATCTTTGAGTAAATTCGAGCATTTTTAAGAGATTTTTAATCGCAACTCCTTTCAGTTCTTCAAAATTCCTCTTTTCTCCATTCTTTAAAAATTTTGGAAGTATTTCTATTGTGATATCGCCAGCTTTTATTACGCCGACGTAGTTCAAAGCCTTTACCTCTTTCCACTTTAACTCTATCAAATTTTTATCGCTTAGTTTCTTGAGTTCTTCAATCGTTTTATCCGTTAGAGTAAATTTGTCTCCATTGTAATAGTCTTGATCACCTATTTCGAACTTTCTTGAATCGTATTCGAATAGTGTAACGATGTTATCCACTTTACTCACCCCTGCTCATAATTAAACCCTTTAAAGCATTTAGAAACTCCTCATTGCTGAAATCTTCCATTTGTTTGAACTCGTATGAATTTTCATCTACTATAACGAACTCTTCGCTTAAAACATCTTTCAGTTTCTCTGGACTGTCGTAGAAATACTCTTGAAGTAGTGGAATTATTTCGTGGAACCAGATGTATTTTAAAATTTTAATAGTCTCATCTCTCGTTTCATAATCCTTAAGCTTTAAGAAATAGCTATGTCCGATTTGATGATCTCTATCGTAAACTCTTTTTATTTTCTCATTAATGGTGTATAGAACTTTAACGACAAGCTTTTTAACGTCGTCGGGATTTTCTTCGCTCAATTCATTGATTTCCCAGCTTTCTATTTTCCTAATAGCTTCTTCCTCGTTATTAACGTTACCAATTCCAAGCTCGTTAATGAGGACTTTGTAAGATGGCATTAGCTCTATGAATCCGAATCTCCTTCTCAAAGCGATGTCTATTAGAGCTATGCTTCTGTCTGCGGTGTTCATAGTTCCAATGATGAATAAGTTGGGTGGAACTCCAAAAGGTTCTTTAGAATACGGTAGGGTTACGATAATCTGATTATCTTCTCCGAGTCTTTTGTCCGCTTCGAGCAGAGTTATGAGTTCTCCGAAAATTCTCGAAATGTCTCCTCTGTTTATCTCATCGATTACGAGGTAGAATTTTGGAGCGTTTTCGAATAGTCCATTAATATCTTCTTTGCTCAGTTCTTTAATACGATTCCATAGTTCCCTTTTCTTTTTAAGGTATCTGTCGTATTCATTAAGATTTCCGTTTTCAATTTCTTTTAATGAGCTTAAAAGTTCTTCAGCTATGTTTGCTAAATTATTATTAGCCGACTTTAAAGCTTCGCATATAGCTCTGATAGCTATTCTCTTGAAAATACCATCCTCAACGATGAACTTTAAACCACTTGTAGTAGCTTCAGCTGGAATCGGTTTAAGTCCTTCGACAAATTCTTCGTAGCTGTAAGACGGATGAAATGTTACAAACTCGTAAAACTTCTTATTATTCGTTTCACCCATTACGTAATTTTGAGCAGTCCAAGTTTTGCCCGTTCCCGGTGGGCCGTAAAGGATTATCTGCTTTTTGGAGTTTAAAATTTGATCTATTTTGTTTTTTAGGGTAGTATCTATTTTATTTTCATTTATTATTCTCTTAATTTCTGCTTGTCTTTCCCTTATTATTGGCACAATTTCGTTATACAATTTTGTCATAGCTTTCACAGCCCATTCCTCAAGATCTTCGTTAAGCTCTGAGTACGGTTTAGAAATGTGAATCCATCTATATACTCGCAGATCTCTGAGAATTTCCAGCTCACCACCAACATCCCTTGCAATTTCCTCAAACTTAGATTGATAATCTCGCAGTATAGTATTCAATATTCTATCATTTTTATCAGGATCTCTCGTAACTTCTATATGGACTCCAACACATAATTTTCCTCTTCTGAATAACCATTCTAAATGAATGTATCTACGCACAGTTTCGTCAAAATCTGATGGAAGGTATAATAGCATATAATAGTTTGTTGCACCTCCTAATTGATTCTCTGAAACTTCTACACATCTTTCGAGAAAATCATTACCTACTCTCTCTAAAAATTGTCTAAATGAAGGTG
>CAZFII010000066.1:0-6543 GCA_964518925.1 uncultured archaeon | reverse complement strand
TTAAAAAATATGCCAAGTGCTGCGCCTACCCAAGACTTGCGACAATTATTCCCATTATAGCCTAAGCACAGCAACTTTCTAATAGCTTACAGTATAAATTTCATAACGTTCTCTGGTATATCTTCGTTTTCGTATCCTATTGCTTCATCAACGGCGTGCCTTGCTATGTATCCTGCTACGTGTAAAAGCGTTTCTTCGTATTCGGTGTCGATTTCCATACTTGCAACGCAAGGAAAACTGTGATGTGCTTCACTAATTCTATCCCAAAGCTCTCTTATACTCTTAAACTCGAAGTTTTTGAGTCTTATAGCAATGTACCAAGCACAACCACATGGTTGACTTCTGAGAACTCTTATGTCCTTAATTCTGTTATCTACTAATTCTATTTCGAATTTTGGATAACCTAAGCCAAACTCTTTAACAAATCTGTCTATTACTGAATCATCCTTTGGTTTTAAATTGCAAAACGGTTTTGGAGCGGCGAATTCTATTCCAAGTTCTTGGCAAATTCCTTCAATTTGCATAGCTAATCCCTTTGTACACCACTTAGACTCTTCCACTGGAACTATTAAGGCTTTAACGTTATTAGCTAAGAGTTTTGGCAGTGATAGTAGAATATCTGGATGCATATTTATCGCAATCGCTATATCTGCCTTAGGTATACACTTAGGTAAAAATTTATCAGCATCTTCGATAAACTGTGGCAAAGTTTTTGGATCTGGCATCTCAAATACTGCAACTATGTTGTCCGAAAAACTGTATAATCCCTCCTTACATTTTGTACATAAATCTACTCCGCAAGCTCCAAAAGATGGACATGAATTCGTATAATTGATTAAGTTTGCTATAAACTTCTCACCAAAAACACCACTGTAGAACACGATCAGCTTTAGATCTGAACTAAACATGTCTACGAAATTGGATAAGCTACATATATCTGTTGTTTTAGGATTACGTACAGTCTTTGTAACAAGATTTATGCATAAGCTATCAATTACTCAGAACTATTAAAATAAAACATGGTATATTATGATTAATTGATATGAAATAATCTGAAACACTGATTAAGCTTGAGTGCAAACTAAGCCAAATGAGGGCTCGTGTAACATCATTCTTAATAGCTATAGTCCTCTGGTGCATTCTCTCTTACACAGTGAGTGTGCCGTATCCTCACGAAGTCTTTATAAAATTCGTTGAACTGTTGATATATCCAGAACCGATTTTGGGAAAAACTCTTGTTCAACATGCTTTATCGAGCATCTTAAGGGTTTTAGTTGCATCTTCAATAGCATTCTCAATTGCTATACCTTTAGGGATATTATGTGGATGGTTCAAAGCGATTAGAGAAGTTGTGGTTCCAATAGTAGAGGTTTTAAGACCAATTCCGCCAATAGCATGGATTCCGTTGGCATATATTGTATTTGCACCGTTACCTAACACCGTTTACGTTTCTCAACTCTTTATAGTATTCGTTGGTGCGTTCTTTCCATGCTTTGTATCTGTATTCGATTACGCAAGAAACACTCCAAACGAACTAATAGAGATGGCAAAGGTCTTTAACGCAAATGATCTTGCGATTCTAAGACATATTGTAATACCCTATTCCGTTCAGGGAATTTTAACTGGAATAAGAATTGGGTTGGGTGTTGGATGGATGTGTATAATTGCTGCTGAGATGCTTGCAACATCTGGTTCAGGCTTGGGTTACTTTATAATGGTGATGTACGAAGTTGGAGGAAGAACTACTGAAATAGTATGTGGAATAGCCATGATCGGAATAATCGGTTACCTTATGAATTACCTACTACTTAAAGTTGAGAGGATGATACCATGGCGTTAGTGATAAAAGACTTAAAGAAATCCTACGGAAATCTTAAGGTTTTAGATGGTGTAAGCTTTAACGTTAAAGATTCTGAATTTGTATGTGTAATCGGTAGGAGTGGATGTGGCAAGACCACTTTACTAAAGATAATTGCTGGAATTGAAAGAGCTGATAGCGGAGAAATAATTTTCGATGGGAGAATAGGATTCGTTTTTCAAGAAGATAGACTACTTCCATGGAAAACTGCATTAGAGAACGTGTGCTTTAGCTTAGAGTTATTGGGAATTAAAGATTACGAAAGGGCTAAAAAGTTGCTTGAATTCGTTGGATTAAAAGGCTTTGAGAATTACTATCCAAAGCAGTTGAGTACTGGAATGAGACAGAGAGTTGCATTTGCTAGGGCTTTGGCAATAGATCCCGATCTATTGTTAATGGATGAACCGTTTGCAAATCTGGATGCTCAAACTAGGGAAAAAATGCAAGAAGAGCTTTTAAAATTAGTAAAAGATAAAACAGTTGTCTTCGTTACACACAGCATAGATGAGGCAATATACCTCGCAGATAAAATAATCGTCTTAACACCAAGACCTGCAAGGGTTTTAAAAGAAATAGAAATAGAACTCGAAAAACCAAGAGACAGGACATCTAAAGAATTCATGAAACTGAAAAGGGATATCAACCTCTTGTTATCAAATCTGGTTTAACTTCTGCTTTAGCGAATTCGATGTTTCCAGTAAATGCAAATATATCGTCTTTTGCAACGAATACTCCATCTATGTACTTCCTAAACTTCTTCCAAAATTCTTCTACTACTCTTTTTACATCTTCCGCTTTAAACTCCTCTTTTATCTCGTTGCACAACGCTGTAGCTAATGCATCTGCTATGCTACCATCTTCAGCAAATATCGTTGCTGCATCAGCGTATCCAAAACTTACAGAATGCCCTATTTTACCGCTTGAGGTACACACTGCATATATGTACTTAGGCTCTATTTTGAATGCTACATTTGATGGATAAACTCCAACAACTATTTCTCTATCTGAATGAATCACTATATCTCCTCCATTGTCAACTATAGCAATTCTCGCACCTTTTTCAATCATCTTCTCTACTGCATAAGATGCAATAGTTCCAGCGACTGAAGCCATTGGCCCAACATTTGCAATTTTTGAAGCTTTACACATTCTTCCCACGATTTTTCCCTCGCAATCTAAAGGCTCGTATGAAATGTAAAAATAGGGATTAAACTCTATGTATCTCTCTATTTCACTTCTAGCTTCAAGTATCGCTTTAACAGCCACTTCAAAGTATTCTTCACTCTCAGTTATTATTGTGGCTATTGTTTCCTTGTATCTGAATCTGAACCTTCTCATTTCATAGCCCTATAAGTTTTCTAAAAGTTGTAAAGGAGAGTTCTACACTTCTTTTGCTCTCTATTGATATTATTTTTGGCAAAAGCCTTAGAGCGGAAATCTTTTTGTTTTTCATGTAGTCATCAACAAACTTCTGCTCTATCTCTATCCACTCCAATTCTTTAAGAATTCTATTTTCGTATTCATCGAGTTTGTCGTTTACTATGCATTCGTACAAAATCTTAGCTGAGCGCAAAGCTGGAACGTTTCCTTCACCAGCACCACTAACGCATCCAATAGCTTCTCCAACTCCAACTGTATTTCTATATACAAACGGTTTACATTTAGACGGCTGTAGAATCCTTACAGCGGAAACGCATTTACATTCAGAGTTCTTATCTTCAAAACCATACTTATCTCTTAACTTTTTTACGAGTTCCATACAATTGTCTAAACTGAATTCTCCAGCTCCTATGTGCCATTTGTTATCGCCTAATGGAAAAGCCCAAGCATAGCCAGTTTTAGTTAGGTATATGTATATGTTATCTTCGATTTCATGTCTTTCAAGTGTTTGAAACGTTGGCAAAACTCTGTCATTTTCAATTTTCGGTAGAAAAGCTCTAGCAACTCCTGTTGCATCGATGTACAAATCCGCATCAATTTTATCGAATTCGATATCCTTCCAGAGGTCTACTAAAAGTCTTTTTTTATCGAATATTACTACGTTTTTAATCTTTAGGTATACGCCATTGACAACAGAGTACTTGGGTTTTAACAGTATGTAATCGTCTAAATTTACTCCGATTTCCTTGTAGAGTCTTTTGGCATCAGTATACTCTATACCCCAAGCACATCTACAGTCCGGTATCTCTCTTTTATCAAATACTCTGACTTCAACGTCGTTCCGTAAAAGGTGGTATAGAAAAGTACCTGCCATTCCTGCACCGTATATCTGGATCTTCATAAAGTGTTTATGACGGCAATGGATATAAAAACTTGAATAAATCAAAGTTAGACTTATTTGTGTTAGCTAAAAGAGTGTTCAGAAATATCCTATATAACAGCTCTTCGGTACTAATTGCAAACGTAGTTGGTGTTGTCGTAACGATATACGTTGCAAGAGCTTTGAAGCCAGAGTTGTTCGGTATATACTCTTTGGCTTTATCGATAGCCTTTCTTCTCCTAACATTCACGGATTTAGGTATAAATACGACACTCATAAGATACGTTGCTCATGCTTATGGCTTGAAGGATCATGAATTAGTTAGAGGTTATATAAGGAGTTTGAGCAAGTTAAAAGTTGTACTTGTTATTTTTACTTCATTGCTGCTGTTTACAACATCAGATGTTCTGTCAGTTCACGTTTTTCATAAACCTATGTTATCCATGCCTTTGAAAGTCATGTCTGCTTTTGTCTTATTTTTTTCATTATTGGGTTTCATTAATAGCATTTTCAACGCTTTTAACGATTTTAAAGCGAATTTGATAAGAGCTTTAACTTACGAATTTTCAAGATTGTTTTTTATAATTTTATTTGTTTCAATAGGTCTGTCTGTTGTTGGAGCTTTGTTAGGTTTCGTGATTGCGAGCTTCCTCGCTTTGATAGCTTTACTAATACTGCTGTTAAAGAACTACAGAGGTTTTATCTTCGGAAAGGTTAAGTCAATCAATTGGAGAAAAGTAGTCAGGTTCACAAGCTATCTTACAATAGGATCGATTACTTGGGTCGTTTTCGCTTACGTAGATTCCGTGATGATAGGTATGTTTTTGCCAGCTAGAGAAGTGGGATATTACAGAGCATCTTACAACATAGTCGGAGCAATTTCTGGATTAGTATCTATTCCGAGTGTTATGTTCCCAGTTTTCGTTCAGCTTGAAGGTAGGGATTTGAAACAAGCTTTCAACAGAGCTTTCAAGTACAGTGCGATTATCTCTTTTCCCGTAGTCTTTGGCTTGATTTCCTTGGGTGAGCAGTTGATAAAGTTCGTTTACGGCGTAGATTATTTGCAAGCTGTTCCCGTTCTATACGTTCTCTCGTTTTTGATCTTAAGATCGGCTTTGGGATTTTGGGGTGTTATATTCAACGCAAAGGAAAAGCCCGAGTATCCAGTTTACGTTTCTTTTTTAGCAATGATCTTGAACATCGTTTTGAACTACTTTATGATACTGAAGTGGGGAATTGTTGGTGCTGGAATTGCTACGGTTGTGTCCAATCTCTTCAGCTGGATTACATTAGCTTACCTTTCTAAGGTCATGTTTAACGTGTTTCCAAAGGTTGAACACTTGATCAAGCCTCTATTTTCAAGTTTGATTATGTTCTACGTCATTTCGCAGTTTAAGTTGTCGAATTTGATTGAAGGAGTTTCTGTTGTTTTGCTCGGGGCAGTAATATACTTTGCGATTTTATTTTTGTTTAAAGGCTTAACGAAAGAAGATTTTAGATATTTAAGGATGATTTTAGGATTGGGGAAAGATTAATTTTGTAAACCTCTTTCTACTGTTATTAACAAAATGCTGAGAGAAGCAATCGTTCTTTGCTGATTTTTAGTTTCTTCAACACTTTTGAAAAATACCTTAATAGGCTCTTCTTCAAAAGCAAACTCTATCTTTATCTATTCTACACTTATTTTTTAGGAATATTCTCCTTAGCCAAAAAGTTTTAGTTAAGCTTTATATTTAGATATAATTGTTCCTTATTAACAAATCTTTCTCGAGCAATATTTAAATTCCGATCTTATTACGATTCAAGCTTTTTTAGGACGAAGTCTTTAACCTTCTCGGCGATTTCTATGGCTTCTTCAACGAGTTCCTCATCTGGATAAAAGGTAGAGGGGTATCGAACTTCGATTCCTCTATCTAGTATTTCCAATCTCAAATCCAAGAGACTTTTGAATTCCTCATCTATATTCGTGCATAAATCTATCAAATAAAAAATATCATGCTTTTTTCTGAACGGTTTATTGTTTTTTACTAAGAATGCCTTCAAATACTTCTCTACTGCCTGTTGACAATGAAACAAGGCATAATCATATATATCGTTTTCCATAGCCAATTTAGCTAACTTTAAATCTCTATTCGCTTTTTCTATCCATTCCTTCACGGAGTTCATAGTATTTTACCTTCAATAGCTGCGTAATAGCTTATATTTCCTACATCTCCTTTTTTATCCTCGTAATAATCCTTGCTTACTATTATCAGATCGTTTGGTATTTTCATTTTGATGGATAGTTCCACCTTTATATCCCTATAAAGTTTCCAAAACAAATCTTCCCTTAGTTTCTTTTTTGTAACGATTAAGATATCCCAATCGGAATCTTCTCTGTAGTCTCCTCTTGCTCTAGAGCCGAAGAGAATAATTTTGTCTATTT
>CAZFII010000065.1:0-6600 GCA_964518925.1 uncultured archaeon | reverse complement strand
CTACTTGGAACTTCTACATTTGGCTGATGAAGAATACAAGAGAGTTCTTAAGAGTTTTCCGATAAAAAAGCTCGGTTGGACATCCATGGACTAAAATGAACTACGTTGGACAAAATTGGACTAACTTTTGGACTACCTTTGGACAACATTGGACAACTACAGGGTTTAGATGTTACAACGCAAAAACTCAGGAGCTACTACTAACTTTCAATTCTATTTTTAAACTTTTAAAAACTCTGCATTTTGAAATCTGGTGATTCGGCAAGTCAAAAGGTTGAACACTCGATCAAGAACAATTATCGATTCTGAAAGATAAAATGTAGTCCAAAGTTTCTCGGTATATCCGAGACCGAGCTCAAGGTGTCAGGAATGCAATATTCCTTTTAATCATCTTAATTTCTTCGCTATACTTGGCAAACCAATCATCCAAAGCAACGAGAAAATCCATCAAAACCCTTCTAACTTCTGGATCTGGATAATTCTCGGCTAAATCTTTAACCTCAAACCATCTTTCTATCAATCTCCTTTCGACTTCGGGCAATTCGGCAAACTTGCTCATCTTTTCAAACCCAAATTGTTTTATACTTTCAAATTTTGATAGGGTTATGCGGCCGCCGGGATTTGAACCCGGGCAACGGGCTCGGGAGGCCCGTGTCCTACCAGGCTAGACTACGACCGCTAAAATACATAGTAGCTTCAATAGATATATCTCTTTCGGTAACTATTTATTTACTTAGGGTAAGGTATTTACTGCGATGAGATGTATAATATGCGGAAAAGAAGTAGAAAACAGCTATATATGTGGAAATTGCATAGTTGAAAGAGAAGAAGTCGTTAAAGTCGAACCGATTGAAATAGTTCAATGCTCAAGATGTGGATTCATAAGAATTGGTGGAAAGTGGAAGAATGTCGAGTTAGAAGAAGCTATAAAGAATGAACTGTTAAAATCCATATACGTAATAGACGGCTTTGACGTTGAAGATATAAAAATAGATTTAAGGAGTAGAGAATTAACGGTTTCTGGTAAACTGTTCGGAGATTTTATAAGTGTTAAAACTCCCTTTAGTCTAAAAATTAAGAGAACGACTTGTTTAAAATGTAGTAGGATTTCTGGTGGATATTACGAATCAATCGTTCAGCTAAGAGCGGATAACAGGAAACTTAAGGATTACGAGATCTCAGAAGCTAAGAGAGTAATACAAGAAGTTTTAGAAAATGAGATTGAGAATGAGAAAGCATTCTTAACAAAAATCGAAGAAAAGAAAGAGGGAATTGACTTCTACTTTGGAGGTAGGGATATAGGAAAAAAGATCTCTAGAAAGATCGTTGAGAAACTCGGAGGAAAGATCATTCAAAGTAAAAAACTCGCCGGAAGAAAAGATGGAGTAGATCTGTTTAGGTTTACATATCTAGTAAGACTTCCAAGCTATGAAAACGGAGACATCGTTCTTAAAGATGAAAACATATGTATTGTAAAGGATAGAAGAGCTGGGAAGGGTATAGACATATTTACTGGTAAATCTATAAACATAAAAGATTCTAAAGTAATTGCAAGGCGATCAGACTTATTTGAAGGGATTGTTGTAAACATCGATGAGACAGTTGCAGAAGTTATGAGCAACGATGGTAGAATGTTTATGGTGAACAAGCCGTATGCAACTGAAATAGGTGATAGTGTATACATATTCGAGTACAACAACAACTATTACGCATTTAGTAAGAAGATACTATGAAAGCTGTTAGAGTTCCAAAGGTAGACGCTGAAAAGGTTAGGAGATTCGCTGAAAAGATTGGTGCTAAAGATAAGAATAGGCTAATTGTTAAAAGAGGAGATTTTGTTGAGATACCGATTTTAAATGGATTTGAAGATTATTTCAAGGAGTATGAGATAATAAACCAAGAAAACCCAGTGTTTTCCCAAAAAAAGGATTTAAAAAGTGTACTATCTGGTAAAATTCCAAAAGAATTGATGAAATACGTTCCAAGAAGTTACAAGATTATCGGAGATATAATACTCATAAAAATTCCAAAAGAGCTTGAAGAGTACAAATATCTAATTGGAAGAGAACTTTTAAGAATTCACAGAAGATGCAAGGCTGTATGGAGAGATTTAGGAAAGAGGGGAATGCTTAGAAAACCAGAGGTAGAACTCTTAGCTGGAAGCGGTAGTGAGACTATACATAGGGAGAATGGCTGTTTGTTTAAATTAGATGTTACAAAAGTCATGTTCAGCTTAGGAAACCAAGCGGAGAGAATGAGAATGGCTAGAGTAGTTGAAGACGGAGAAATCGTTGTAGACATGTTTGCTGGGATAGGATATTTCACAATTCCAATTGCCGTTCATTCGAATCCCAAGAGGATTTATTCAATTGAGATTAATCCAGAATCTTATTACTATCTGCTTGAAAACATAAAGCTAAACAACGTTGACAATGTAGTTCCAATACTCGGTGATTCAAAGTTCGTAACACCCGAAGGAATTGCAGATAGAGTTATAATGGGTCATATCTACTGTAGCGATTTCTTAGGTGTTGCCATAAGAGCTTTAAGAAACGATGGAGTAATACACTATCACGAATCTACACCTGAAGTTGTTATAGATAGACCAATCAAAAGGATAAAAGTCGTATGCGAAGCCTTAGGAAAAGATTTTAAGATTTTAAACTTTAGAAAAGTGAAAAACTACTCTCCCGGAGTTTATCACGTAGTAGTAGATTTTTACGTCTACTGATTGTATACTTTTTTGAGAAACCTAACCATGTTTCTCCAATGTCCACCCATCCAATACAGTTTTTTGCATTTTTCACAATACCATAGCTCGTATTTCTGCATTAAATCCTCCGAAATACCTTCTCTTCTCATAACTTCTAAAGCCTCTTCCCTACTCGGTTTTCTGAGTAATGAGTTACAAACACTACATCTATCCATTACGATTTGAAAAACGACTCCAATTTTCATGAGTTCCCTCATCTGCTCAGCTACGTCATCACTTGAGATGTAAAAAGCAGATCTGTTTAATTTAACGGATTTTCTATAAAGTTCTTTATCCTTTGTTAATAGAATTCTATCGTGATGGTTTTTTAACATGTATTCATCCTCATCTCCTTCAACTTCTAAATCTCCGATATAAAGTGTGTCGTATCCAGAAATCCTCAACCAAGTTGCAAGTTTTCCAAGCATTCTATCACATAAGAACTTCATTTCCACCATTTTGGATCTCTCCTCTCCATAAGTTTATCGTAGATTTCTTTAGCAGTACTCGTTTTAAACTCTAACCCTTCAGCAAACTCTATTGCATCTTCGACTATTTTTGAATACTCAACCGCTTGAAAGGCAAGTTCAAGCTTATCTGCATCTCTAACTATTTCTTCAACATCTGAGAAATCTAAGTCACTTAAAAAAGACAACTGATCCCTTATAGCTTTTTTTTCGTCTACGAATACGTAGTTCTTCGCAACTTTGTGTATATCCATTGTCCTCGCTTCGTGTAAATCGTGAAATAGTGCTGCAGTAGCAGCTTTAAACGCCACGTTTATATCGTTCTTCTCTTTTAGAGCTAAGATAAAAGCTATTATTCCCGTTCTAAAGCTATGCTCTGCAACACTCTCCGGATTTTTTATTCCAAGCTTAAGCCAACCTGAGCGGGGAAGTAATTTTAAGCTTCCTACTTCATGTAGAAACCTCACAATTTCCATGTGATAGTATTTAATAGGATTGAAGTTAACCTTATCCCATGAAGGCGTGGAGGTTTTTAGGAATTGACGACAGCTTTAATGGAAATAAGTGTTATATCGTTGGATGTGTAACAACGAATTTTTACGTTGAAGGATTTATGTGTTCCGAAATAGATATAGATGGATTAGATGCAACCGATAAAATTATTGGGATGATTAGGAGATCTAAGTTTAGAGAACAGATAAAGTGTATGTTTTTGAATGGAATAACCTTTGGTGGATTTAACGTTGCAGACATTCAGAGAATTAATTCTGAAACTGGAATTCCCGTAATAGTCGTATTAAGAAGAAAGCCAAACATGGATGAGTTTATAAAAGCTGCTGAAAAGTTAAGAAATCCAGAAAAGAGAATAGAGATAATAAGGAAAGCTGGAAAGATTTATGAGGCAAATGGATTATTTGTTCAACTCGCTGGGTTGAGTTTAGATGAAGCTAAGAATTTACTGAAATCTGCAACGTTTAAGGGTAAAATTCCTGAAGCTTTAAGGATAGCTCATCTCGCAGTATCTGCTTTTGTGCATGGAGAATCGAGGGGAAAAGTATAACAATAAGTCTTAAGCATACCAAAATTTATGGAACTTCCAGAGTTTATTACTCAAGCCAAAGAGAACTTAATCAAAAAACCTTGGGGTGGAAACTGGATACCAAAACTAAAGGGATTAGAAGCAGATAAAATCGGAGAGTCTTGGGAGTTCTCTGCTCATCCTTCAAATCCGTCATATGTTTTGATTAATGGAAAACAAATCAGTATGATCGATCTCTTTTCAGCTTTTAAAAGAGATCTACTTGGAAAACTTGCAGATAAATACAATAGGTTTCCAATTCTTGTAAAACTCCTCGATATCGAAGATAAGATAAGTGTTCAGGTGCATCCATCCGATGAAATTGCTTTAGAGTTTAAAGAAAACGATATCGGCAAAGATGAGGGTTGGATTGCGTTGAGTGAGGGAAAAGTCTATGTTGGATTAAGAGAGGATTTAAGACCTGAAGAAATAAGTAGAATAGTTGAAAAACTAAACGCATTCAATGCGGAATTTTTGGATAGCTTTAAAATCCCAGCTGGAACCCCTCATTTTGCAGAAAATATAAGACTTTTTGAAGTTTCGACTAACTCGAATATAACGTATAGAATATACGACTTCTACGGAAGAGAACCGCATTTAGAGAAGGCGATAAGAGCTTTAAACTTTAAAAAGACTCCTGAAACGGATATAAGAAGCGAAAAGGGAAAACTAAGAATGGAAAAGTTTTGTGCTGAAGTCTTAAAAGTTTCAGGGGTTTTAAGCTTTGAAATAGATACCTTCAACATACTACTACCCATTGAAAAAGACATTACACTTAAAGGTAAGGAACAGAAAATCGAGCTAAAGCAAGGTTATTCCTGTTTAATTCCAGCTAGAACGAAAAACTTCGATATTGAAGCGGATAACGCATTAGTTATAAGAGTTTACCCGCTCAGATAGCGTAATATTCATCACAGTTCAGGGGCGGGAGTAATCATCATCGCAATAGAAAGAGTTAAAAAATTTAGTCAGAAGATGAAGTTTCTTCTTCCTCTTCTTCTCCACCCTTACTCTCCTCTTTGCTCTTTTCTAATCCTTTTGCTGCGATGACGTCGTCGATTCTGAGAATCATTATCGCAACTTCCGTAGCACTGCTTATAGCTTGCTTTTTGACGGTTAATGGTTCTAAGACTCCAGCTTCTTTCATGTCTACTACTTTTCCTTCGAATACGTTTACACCATACGTAGTCTTTCCGGCTTCGTGTGCCTTCCTGAGTTCTACAAGTATATCTATTGGATCTAGTCCAGCGTTTTCAGCCAAAGCCCTTGGAATTATCTCCATAGCTGAAGCGAAAGCTTCAGCAGCGAGTTGCTCTCTTCCACCAAGTGTAGGTGCCCACTCCTTAAGTCTTAGACTTACCTCTATTTCTGGTGCACCACCACCAGCGACTACTTTTCCGCTTTCAATTGCTGCTTTGCACACCTTTATTGCATCTTTAAGACTCCTTTCAACTTCGTCAACTACGTGCTCAGTTCCACCTCTGATGAGTATTGTTACGGATTTCGGATTCTTGCAACCTCTTACGAATACCATGTTTTCATCGCCGACTTTCTTCTCTTCAACTAATTCTGCTTCTCCAAGATCTTCTGGCTTGATGTCTCTTAGGTCAGTTATTATTCTTGCTCCAGTAGCTTTAGCCAATTTCTCTATGTCACTCTGTTTAACTCTTCTTACAGCTAATACACCAGCTTTAGCCAAGTAGTACTGAGCTAAGTCGTCTATTCCCTTCTGACAGAATACAACGTTAGCTCCAGCATTTACTATCTTGTCTACCATGTCTTTGATTAACTTCTCTTCTTGCTCAATGAACTTCTGCAACTGGTCAGGATCGGTAATTCTAATCTCTGCATCAGTTTCAGTCTCTTTTACTTCTAATGCAGCTTTTAGTACAGCGATCTTTGCGTTCTTAATTCTCTTAGGCATTCCCGGGTGCACAACTTCCTTGTCAAGAACTATTCCATCTACGAGCTCTGTGTCCTCAACGCTTCCTCCTTGTCTCTTCTCTAGCTTTATGTTGTCATCATCAATCTTGTACTTATCGCCAACCTTTTCAACTACTCTCTTTACTGCTTGAACTACCAAGTTAGATAGGTGCTCAATTGCGTATTCCGCATGTTTACCAGTTATTGCAGTTGAAGCGATCTTTTTGAGAGTTTCATCGTCGTTTACATCTATTGGGATTGCTATCTCATCCAAAATCTTTAATGCTTTATTTGCAGCTAATCTGTAACCCCTCGCGATTACACTTGGGTGGATATCCTGATCTAGTAATTCTTCAGCCTTTTTTAGTAATTCACCTGCT